>JBATYU010000270.1:0-3761 GCA_049674245.1 Bradyrhizobium sp.
GCGCTGGTCGGCGGCGGCCCCGCCTCGCTCACGGTCGCGCGCGATCTTGCGCCGCTCGGCTATCACTGCACCGTGTTCGATGCCGACCCCAAGGCCGGCGGCATGATGCGGTCGCAGATTCCGAAATTCCGGCTGCCGGATTCAGTGATCGATGAGGAAACCGATTACATCCTGAACCTCGGCATCGAGTTCAAGGGCGGCCGGCGCATCGACAGCCTGAAGAAGCTGCTCTCGGAGAAATACGACGCGATCTTCGTCGGAAGCGGCGCGCCGCGCGGCCGCGAGCTCGATATTCCCGGCCGCAAGGAAGCGGCCAACCACATTCAGATCGGCATCGACTGGCTCTCCAGCGTCTCGTTCGGCCATACCGACAAGATCGGCCGCCGCGTGATCGTGCTCGGCGGCGGCAACACCGCGATGGATTGCTGCCGCACCGCGCGCCGCCTCGGCGGCCAGGCCGTCAAGGTGATCGTGCGTTCCGGCTTCGAGGAGATGAAAGCCTCACCCTGGGAGAAAGAGGACGCCATCCACGAGGATATCCCGATCCTCAATTTCATGGTGCCGATCTCATTCACGCACGACAATGGCAAGCTCACCGGCGTCACCTTCCAGAAGGTGAAGGCGGAGTACGACGCCAAGGGCAAGCGCAGCCTGGTGCCGTCGGGCGAGCCCGACCAGACCATCGCGTGCGACGACGTGCTGGTCGCGGTCGGCCAGGAGAACGCGTTTCCATGGATCGAGCGCGATTGCGGCATCGAATTCGACAGATGGAACATGCCGAAGGTCGATCCAAAAACCATGGGCTCGACCAACCCAAAAGTGTTTTTCGGCGGCGATGCCGCGTTCGGGCCGAAGAACATCATCTGGGCGGTGGCGCATGGCCACGACGCCGCACTGTCGATCCACAAGCTGTTGTCCGGCGAGGACATCACCGAACGTCCGCTTCCCGAGGTGCAGATCTCGTCGCAAAAAATGGGCATCCACGAGTGGAGCTACGACAACGACGTCTCGGCCGATCTGCGCTTCAAGGTGCCGCATCGCGACAAGGTCGTCGCGCTGAAGGACATCCGCGCCGAGGTCGAACTCGGCTATGACGTCAAGCTCGCGCTCGGCGAGGCGCAGCGCTGCCTGAATTGCGACATTCAGACCGTGTTCACCGCTCCGCTCTGCATCGAATGCGACGCCTGCGTCGACATCTGCCCGATGGACTGCATCACCTTCACCGAGAACGGCGAGGAAGCCGATCTGCGCGCGCGGCTGAAGGCGCCTTCACTGCATCCGGATCAGGACCTCTACGTCGCCGACGGGCTGAAGACCGGGCGCGTGATGGCAAAGGACGAGGACGTCTGCTTGCATTGCGGCCTGTGCGCCGAACGCTGCCCCACCGGCGCCTGGGACATGCAGAAATACCTTATCGACATGACTTACGCAGGTTCATCATGCCCGACCAAAAGCCGATCAGCAGCGTAAACGACTTCGTCGTCCGCTTTGCCAACGTCAACGGCTCGGGTTCGGCCAGCGCCAACGAGCTGTTCGCCCGCGCGATCCTGCGCCACGGCGTGCCGGTATCTCCGCGCAACATCTTTCCCTCCAACATCCAGGGGCTGCCGACCTGGTACGAGGTGCGGGTGACCGAAAACGGCCATCTCGGCGCGCGCGGCGGCGTCGACATGATGGTGGCAATGAACCCACAGACCTGGGACAAGGATGTCGCCTCGATCGAGCCCGGCGGCTACCTGTTCTACGATTCGACCAAGCCGATGCCGACGTCGAAGTTCCGCACCGATATCATGGTGATCGGCGTGCCGCTGACCGCGATCACCAATTCGACCTACACCGATCCGCGGCAGCGCCAGCTGTTCAAGAACATCATCTATCTCGGCGCGCTGTGCGCGCTGCTCGACATGGACCCGAAGCTGATCGAGCAACTGATCGGCGAACAGTACAAGGGCAAGGAGAAACTGCTCTCTTCCAACGTCCACGCGCTGCATCTTGGCCGCGACTGGGCGCTGCAGAACCTGAAATGCCCGACCGGCCTTCGGGTGAAGAAAGCCGACAGGGTCGGCGACCGCATCTTCATCGAAGGCAACAGCGCAGCGGCCCTCGGCGCGGTCTATGGTGGCGCCACGGTGTGCGCCTGGTATCCGATCACGCCGTCCTCGTCGCTGGCGGATGCCTTCGCGAGCCATTGCAAGAAGCTCCGGCACGACAAGAAAACCGGCAAGGCAAAGTACGCGATCGTTCAGGGTGAGGATGAGCTCGCCTCCATCGGCATCGTCATTGGCGCGTCCTGGAACGGCGCGCGCGCCTTCACCGCGACTTCCGGCCCCGGTATTTCCCTGATGACGGAATTCATCGGCCTGTCGTATTTCGCGGAAGTACCGGCCGTGATCATGAACGTGCAGCGCGCGGGCCCCTCGACCGGCATGCCGACGCGGACCCAGCAGTGCGACATCATCGCCTGCGCCTACGCCTCGCATGGCGACACCAAGCATGTGCTGCTGTTTCCGGAAGACCCGGCGGAGGCCTTCGAATTCGCCGCCGCCGCGTTCGATCTTGCCGAACGGCTGCAGACCGTGATCTTCGTGATGCTGGATCTCGACATCGGCATGAACCACAGGCTCTGCCGTCCGCTGAAGTGGGACGACTCCAGGCAATATGACCGCGGCAAGATCATGACGGCCGAGATGCTGGAAGAAGGCCGCGACTTCGGCCGTTATCTCGACGTCGACGGCGACGGCATCCCCTACCGCACCTATCCCGGCACGCATCCGACCAAGGGTTCTTACTTCACCCGCGGCACCTCGCGCGACCGTTACGCGCGTTATTCCGAAGAAGGCCCGGTCTACGCCGACAACATGCAGCGCCTGGTGCGCAAGTTCGAGACCGCGCAGGACATGGTGCCGCGGCCGCTGCAGGCCAACGCGGCAAAACCGACCAAATACGGCGTGATCTATTTCGGCTCGACCTCGCCTGCGATGGACGAGGCGATCGGGCTGTTGGAGGCACGCGGGCATTTGCTCGATCGCTTGCGCATCCGCGCCTTTCCGTTCCATTCCAGCGTCGCGAGTTTCATTGCCGACCATGATTTCGTTTACGTCGTCGAGCAGAACCGCGACAGCCAGCTTCGCTCGCTGATCGTCAACGAGAACGGCATCGACCCAGTCCGCTTGATTCCGATCGCGCATTATGACGGATCGCCGATCACCGCGCGCTTCATCGCCAAAGCCATCGGCGACCACCAGGACCACCTCAAGGTGACTCCCCTCCGCAAGGCCGTGTCATGACCTACATCGCAAAACCGAAATTCCATCACCCCGGCCTGCAGAAGAACGATCTCGGCTTCACCCACCGCGACTATGAGGGCAAGATCTCGACGCTGTGCGCGGGTTGCGGCCACGATTCGATCACGGCATCGATCATCGAAGCCTGTTTCGAGCTGTCGATCGAGCCGCACCGGGTGGCGAAAATTTCCGGCATCGGCTGCTCCTCGAAGACGCCGGACTACTTCCTCGGCAATTCGCACGGCTTCAACTCGGTGCATGGCCGCATGCCGTCGGTCCTGACCGGCGCCAATCTCGCCAACCGCGACCTGATCTATCTCGGCGTTTCCGGCGACGGCGACAGTGCCTCGATCGGCTTCGGCCAGTTCGCGCATTCGATCCGGCGCGGCGTAAACATGACCTATATCGTCGAGAACAACGGCGTTTACGGCCTCACCAAGGGCCAGTTCTCGGCGACCGCCGACCGCGGCTCGAGAT
>JBATYU010000271.1:0-3697 GCA_049674245.1 Bradyrhizobium sp.
GCGAGCAGGTAGACCCAGTAGCTCAGCATGTTGACATAGGGGAAAACCATGTCGCGGGCGCCGACCATCAGCGGGATGAGGTAGTTTCCGAAACCTCCCAGAAACAGCGCGGTGAGAAGATAGATCACCATGATCATGCCGTGCATGGTGATAAACTGAAGATATTGGTTCGGATCGATAAACGAAAACGTGCCGGGGAATCCGAGTTGCAGCCGCATCAACCATGACAGCACCAGCGCAACCATTCCGATGGACAACGCCGTGATCGAGTACTGGATGGCGATAACCTTGGCGTCCTGCGAAAAGACATACTGCGTCCACCAGCTTTTTGGATGATAGAGCTCGACCTCGCCCACCTCAGCCGGCGGGATACCTGCGACTGTGTCAAACGGGATATCGACCATCGGAATACCCTCCTCGGTCTTCTTCTCTTCAGCGAAGAGTTCGCCTTACGACATGTGGGCGCTTCTCGTCGGTATTTTCATTCGCTCTCTGTCTTATAGGCCGCCTTCGCAACGTCGCGCTGCCCCGATAACTCGGCGAACGTCCGCTGCTTCTCCAGCCACGCGTGATAGTTTTTCTCTTCCTCTACGATGACCTTGCTCCGCATCTGCGCATGCGCGGCACCGCACAGTTCCGCGCAGAGAACCTCGAATGTTCCGGTGCGGGTGGGCGTGAACCAGTAATATGTAACCGAGCCCGGTATCATATCCATCTTCGCCCGGAACTCGGGCACATAGAAATCATGCAGGACGTCAATTGAGCGGAGCAATATCTTCACCGGTTTCCCAACCGGCAGGTGCAAGTCGTCGTTTTCGATTACGATGTCGTCTTGTCCGTAGGGATCGTTGGGATTCAACCCCATCGGATTGTCGGAACTGACAATGCGGGCATCGGAAGTCCCAAGCCGGCCATCCTTTCCGGGAAGCCGATAGCTCCACTGCCATTGCTGTCCCATGACCTCGACCTCGGTCGCATCGGCCGGAACTGTGACGAACTGATGCCAGACAATCAAACCCGGTGCCAACATGGCTGCGACGCCGATCGCAGTCCCGACGCTGAGCCACCATTCGAGCTTCTTGTTTTCGGGATTGTAGTCTGCCCGCCTTCCCTCTTTGTGCTGAAAGCGGAAGACGCAATAAGCCATGAACGCGACGATCGCGAAGAAAACCGCGCCCGTGATCCAGAACGTCAGCGTGATCGTGTGGTCGATGTAGCTCCAGTTTGAGGCGATCGGCGTCCACCACCACGGGCTGAAGAGGTGAAACAGCACCGAGGCGACCGCTACCAGAAGCAGTACGATTGCTACAGCCATCCCTCATTCATCCTTGCCACTAACGGCTACGGTTGCGAATTAAAGGGCGCAGTCACGTCTCACGCAACGGCGAACTTCACCTTCGCCATCGTGCCTCATGCCTCGCCCATTCAACCGGTGGCGACGTCAAAGCTTGATACAAAGACAGGTCGCGACCGCTCATCTCACACACGTGCTGGGGGCGCTTAGGATTTTAAGATGGTACCCGTCGAGCCTTGCGTCAATATGTAAATGTAACTGCCCTTGTCTGGCGCGTGTGTGCCCAATGCCGTGCATTCCGACGAGCATCAGTCGACACCAATCGTTTGGTGACGCAACGCAACAATCGATCGTTTGGTGACGCAACGCAACAATCGATCGTTTGGTGACGCAACGCAACAATCGACATGTGCAAGTGCACAATTCACCAACAGTGAGTGCTATCTTGCTTCCATCGCGCTAAGCTCACTGTACCGGTCGCGACAGGTTTCGTCCGGCAAAGCTCCTTTCGTCAAGCTTGGTCTGCCGGGGCTCGATCGCGATTTTCGCGCATGAGGCGAATGCGCGCGACTTGAGGGCGCGCCGTCACCCTGCGACCACGAGCAAGGAGACCCGGCCATGGCCACGCAGTATTTCGCAAGACCAAAACTACAATTGTTCGGCGTCTCCAGCGCCTTTGTCGTTCGCAAAATCGGCCTCTCCGACCTGACCGACGCGCTGCGCCTGGGCTGGGAAGACTTCAAGGCCATACCAACTCACGCCGTTGTCCTGTGCGTGATCTATCCCGTTCTCGGTCTTGTTCTGTTCAGACTGGTCCTTGGCTATTCCGTGCTGCCGCTGCTCTTTCCGCTGGCCGCCGGCTTTACATTGATTGGTCCTTTTGCCGCGCTCGGCCTCTACGAGCTCAGCCGCCGCCGCGAGCGCGGCGAGGAAGCCGCAGCGTGGCACGCCATGCACGTGCTGCGCGCGCCGTCTTTCGGCGCCATTCTCGAGGTAGGCGCACTACTGCTCGTTCTGTTCGGGATCTGGATCGCCACCGCGGACACTATCTACATTGCAACCTTCGGCCACGCTCCGGCTGCAACCATCCCCGATTTCGCAACGCGCGTGTTGACGACGCCGGAAGGCTGGTCGCTCATCATCATCGGTTGCGGCGTCGGCTTTCTGTTCGCCGTCGTAGCCCTGTGCGTCAGTGTTGTGTCGTTTCCGTTGATGCTCGACCGGCATGCGTCTGCGATAGACGCAATCCGGACGTCGCTGCGGGTCGTGGCGGAGAATCCATTTGCGATGGCCGTGTGGGGGCTGATTGTTGCGGCACTACTGGTGCTCGGTTCGCTACCGTTCTTCGTCGGTCTCGCCGTCGTTCTGCCGGTGCTCGGTCACGCCACCTGGCATGTTTACAGGAAGGTGGTGGAGCCCGACCCGAATCCCCCACAAGAGGAGCCCCGCTCGCCGATAGGTCACCGCTATGCGGCGGATTTCCCGGCTTCTCTCTTCCCCTGGAGCTGTGAGAGGTGAGAGCAAGTGATACGAGGCTTGTAAACCCTAGCGGAGGTCCATCATGTCCGTAGCTCCCACACTGCAGCGATACTTGACTGCCGAAAACATCCAATACGACGTGATTCCGCATGACCCTACCATGTCATCCGCACGTACCGCCGAGGCTTGTCGGATTTCGGGGGATCGTTTGGCCGAGGCAATCGTACTGCGGCGCAATGCCGGCTACATGCTCGCCGTCTTGCCAGCGTCGCATCACCTTCGCCTTTCGGGTTTGAGGGGCCAGCTTGGCGATAATATTGAAATGGCCGAGGAAACCGAGATCGATCCGCTGTTCCCAGATTGCGCGCACGGGGCTGTTCCGCCCCTCGGTC
Source organism: Bradyrhizobium sp. (assembly GCA_049674245.1). Lineage (GTDB taxonomy): Bacteria > Pseudomonadota > Alphaproteobacteria > Rhizobiales > Xanthobacteraceae > Bradyrhizobium. Next base: position 3,166 of record JBATYU010000271.1, read on the forward strand.
ACCGTTACGCCCTGCCTCTCATCGTGGACGACAGCATCGAGGCGCAGCCAGAGATCTATATGGAGGCGGGCGATCACGAGACGCTGCTCCGTATAAGTCATGCGCAGTTTGCTCGCTTGATGGAAAATGCGCGACGCGGCCGATTTAGCGAGAAGCTGCCGCACAGCATAAGCAATTCGATTGTGTGGAGGTAAGGTGCCCTTGCGGCCGCGTCACCATTGCCGTTTATTACGAAGCTGCGACAATGGAAATTTGACAGATTGCTGTCAAAAAAATTGCCGGAGCTTGCGTCCGAAGGAGGATCCAAATGACTACGGTGCGACAGTTGCTTGATCAGAAGGGCAGGAACATTTGGTGTATTCACCCGGATGCTACCGTCTTCGACGCTGTCGCGAAAATGGCTGAAAAAGACATTGGATCGTTGGTAGTGATGGAAGGCGAGGAACTCGTTGGCATCATCACCGAAAGGCACTATGCGCGGAATGTTGTTCTCAAGGGTAAGACGTCTCCCGCAACCCCCGTGCGGGACATC
>JBATYU010000272.1:0-1871 GCA_049674245.1 Bradyrhizobium sp.
GATCGTGGAACGCGATATCGGGCGTCTCGCCAAATACACCTTCGACATGGGCGGTGCGGGTGATCTGTTGTCGCTGGCGCTAGACGTGCCGCCGTGGGAAGATCTGCATGAACTGTCTCGGGAAGAATTGCGACTGACTAATCTCGTCACCACCGATATGGTTGCTCGGCCGAGCAGCCCCAACGCAGCGGTGATCGAGCTGACGCCCAAACCGGCCCAGGATCGCTTCGCAAGCAGTGCGGTTAAGACCGAAACAAATCCAGAGCCGGCGAAATCAGCCAAGACGGCTGAAGCTATGGGGCCAACGAGCGGCGTGATGGCGGCGGCCCCGCCTGGGCAAGAGTAGCGGGTAGCCCCCCTCTCTGAGGAACTACTAAGGGCTTCCCAGAAAGCCAACAAAGGCGAAACGGCATATTCGCCGCGATTTCCGAAATAGGTCATGAACTGACTCTAAGGGAGCCGGTTGTGGCCGATGCTGTTGAAAAAGTCGAAAATTGAGAGGCTTCCAAAAGCTCGCGAAAGCCGATGTTTAGACGTTTCTACCGCTGCACTGCCCGCTAGGTACGAAGGTCCGTGGTCGTTTTTTTTGCAAAAACGATGTGGTCCCTTACATCGCCCGCGCGCGGAACGCATCAGCGGTCCTGAAAAATTTCGTTTCGTCCAGCCAGAAAAGACTCCCGGACATTTCCGAGAATCGGCTCTTGACCGCAGAGAACTCGCAGCCGGGCCGCCTGTTACTTGAACGGGCTTACGGCCGTCACCTCACTGCGCAGTGTCTGCATTCACTGGCAGGGTAAACTGAAACGTAGCACCGTGGGGTATGTTTGCCGTGGCCCACAGCCGCCCACCGTGGGATTCAATGATTGAACGGCAGATCGAGAGTCCCATACCCATGCCGCTGGATTTGGTGGTGAAGAAGGGGTTGAATAGCCGGTCAACAGTCTCTGCGGCAATCCCGACGCCGCAATCCGCCACACTGATGAGCGCTTGGCCCGGCTCATCCTGGCCTGATCTGACCACGAGTTCGCGCGGCCGATCGGTGACCGATTGCATTGCTTCAATGCCATTCATCACCAGGTTAATAATCACCTGCTGCAATTGGACTCGATCACCAAGGATCATGGGTAGAGCCGGTGCTAACTCCATTCGCAACAATACCCGATGGCCGATCAACTCACGCTGCACCAACGGGATGGTCTCCCTCACGACGTCACTGACGTCGAGCGGCATCTTCTCAAGACCGGTCTTCTTCGCGAGCGCCCGGACGCGCCGGATCACTTCGCTCGCCCGATTGCCGTCGTCTATTACCCATTCCACCGAGCGTCGCGCTGCGTTCAGGTCGGGAGTCCCGCGGTCGAGCCAGCGCAGACAGGCCTCGGCGTTGGCTCTGACACCGGCGAGCGGCTGGTTTACTTCATGGGCGATCGAGGCGGTCAGCTCGCCCAGCGACGTCACGCGCGTTACGTGTGCGAGTTCCATCTGCGCTTTGCGCAGCTCCTCTTCTGCGTGATCTGCACGGATATTTGCAGTAATGTCGGTGCCGGTGCCCCGATAGCCGAGAAAATTTCCCTTTGCACCGAAAACCGGCTTGCCGCTTACTCGGACATATACTGGAGATCCATTCTCGTTAAAGGTGCTATAGACGAAATCGCGAAATGGCTGATGTGTGTCGAGCATCTCCCGATGCAGTCGCCATTTTTCGGGTTCGGATTCTACATCCCTTGCAATTTCCCAGCGAGTCACGCCAATTGTCAGTGAGGGCGCGATACCAATCGCATCAACGTGCTCCGATATGCGGGTGACCCGGTGATCCGGTCCGGTCTCCCAGAGCCAGTCTGAGGCCGTTTCGGCATAGTCGCGAAAGCGCTCCT
>JBATYU010000273.1:0-3753 GCA_049674245.1 Bradyrhizobium sp.
AACGGTCGGCACGGCGAAATGATGGGCCAGGGTTCCGGGTTCTTTATCTCGTCCGATGGATACGCGGTTACCAACAACCACGTCGTTGATGGAGCCGACAAAGTCGAAGTAACGACGGACGCCGGAAAGACTTACACGGCGAAGGTAATCGGGACAGACCCGCGGACGGACGTTGCCTTGATCAAAGTCGAGGGCGGCTCGGATTTTCCGTTTGCGAAGCTATCTGAAGGTAAGGCCCGTATCGGCGACTGGGTGCTTGCGGTAGGCAACCCGTTTGGCCTGGGTGGTACCGTAACGGCCGGTATCGTTTCGGCGAGCGGCCGTGACATCGGAAGTGGTCCATACGACGATTTCATTCAGATCGACGCGCCCGTCAACAAGGGTAATTCGGGTGGCCCGGCCTTCAATATGCAGGGTGAAGTCGTCGGCGTAAACACGGCGATCTATTCGCCATCCGGCGGCAGCGTCGGCATCGCATTTTCGATCCCGGCGTCGACGGTAGGGAACGTGATCGCTCAGCTCAAGGACAAGGGAAGCGTCAGCCGCGGTTGGATCGGTGTTCAAATTCAGCCGGTGACCCAGGAGATCGCCGACAGCATGAGTTTGAAGCAGGCGGAGGGCGCGTTGGTAGCTGATCCTCAGAAGGATGGACCTGCAGCAAAGGCCGGCGTCGAAGCAGGCGACGTCATTACCGCGGTAAACGGTCAGTCGGTCAAGGATGCGCGGGAACTGGCTCGGATCATCGGTGGCATCGCACCTGGCAGCACAGCCAAACTCGACGTCCTGCATAAGAGGAAGAGCAAGGTCGTCAGTTTGACCCTTGGTCAACTGCCAAATGCTCAGGAAGCCAAAGCTGACATCGATGCCGATGGCAAAGGCTCAACTCATGGCACGGACGTGCCACGACTCGGCATGACTGTTGCACCGGCCGGCAAGGTAGACGGCGCAGGTAAGGAAGGCGTCGTTATCACGAAGGTGGAACCGAAGAGCGCGGCTGAGGATCGTGGACTCAAGAAGGGCGACGTGATCTTGGAAGTTGCCGGAAAAAGCGTTTCGAATCCCGGTGACGTTGGCGAAGCGCTCGAAGCCGCGCGCACCGACAAGAAGAGCAGCGTGTTGATGCGCCTTCGCTCCGGCGACGCATCCCGTTACGTCGCTGTGCCGCTTGCAAACGGCTAAGTCAAATCGAAGTGTGACAGCGGCCTGTCGTGGCCGCTGCCACCTCGTGCGGATGGTCACGCTGCCGTGGCGCGCGTCTCGAAGGCATTTCCAATTTTGCTGAGGCAACCTAGTGATGGCTAAAAGCGGCGACATTGACCAATCAGCCGGTTCACGTTCAGGACTGGCGTGGGCCGATGCCTGGCATCTTTGGACTGTCATCATCCCGAGACGGTCGATCTCTGGTCGGCTCGTTTGGGGAACGGTATGGCGACGCAGCAGTGGACGACGTTGGGCCTACAAAAAGTTCGTCGAATATTCAGACAACGGTGATCGACCCAATTAGCGGTACCGCGTAGCTCAAAAATAGCAGGTTTTCACTCCGGCTGTCTCTTTAAATCCGCGCGCCGCTCCTTGGCCTGCTGGTCAGTTTCTGGCCGCCATCATCTTCCGGCGTGGACAACCGTAGCTCCCGGTGAGGTGCACGCAGACAATATCGGAAGCAACCATTGTGAAGACGCTCCCATTTCAGACGCTCCGAGGCTCGATCGTGTGCAAGATACCTGACAACACGTTTATCAAATTGCGAATTACACGAGCCTACATCAAACTCCTGTGTATTCCGGACGGCGAAGCGAAAATGGTTTCGCTTGTGCAAATTGGAAATTACGAGATTCGCATGCTTGAAGCCTCAAGGGCCGATACCGCCGATGGCCCACTATTTTTGATTGAACTCTTCGATCACGACGCTCAATCGTTCGTCGACAGTTGCGTCTGCGACGATATCGAAGAGGGGGTGGCAGCGTTCGAAGATTTCATTTCACGATGAAAACATTCGAGGCAATTTAACACCCGGAGGCTATTTTTCCAGGTGCCACGACCCGTCCCAACCTGGGGGTGGTGGGTTTGCTTTTAGGCTTTCGATGCGCTTGAGCAGAGCCATTGACGGTCCGTCACCGGGCATCGCCTCGAGCGACGCGTTGAGCACGCGAAGCGCGTCGTCCCATCGCTGTTCGCGATACGCCGCAAGCCCTTCCAGATACTTGTCCCGTGACGACAGCTGCTGTGACGTGAGCGTGCCCTTACGTCCAACGATCTCAAAAATGATTTCCGAATGGGTCTGGCCCGCTACCACGACCCGGTCGATCTCTCGAACCTCGACCGTGTTGCCCGCCGCAGCGCTTGTTTTCTCCGAAACCAGATTGCGGGTGCCATACGCTTTGTTCGCACCCTCCAGGCGTGAGGCGAGGTTCACCACGTCGCCCATCACTGTATAACTCATCATGATGTCGGAGCCGATACTGCCGACCAGCGCTTCCCCCGTCGCAACACCGATCCGCAAATCGCATTTCTCCATGGAAGTGCCGCGCACTCCGAGAAGCTCGGGGATTTCCTGGCGCAACGTCGCGATACACTCGATCATTTCCAGGGCGGCGAGACATGCCAGGCGGGCATGGTCGGCTTCGCCGACAAATGGAGGGCCCCAGTAGGCCATGATGGCGTCGCCGATATATTTGTCGATGATGCCCCGGTTGGTCCGGATCGGTTGGGACATGGTCGAGAGATAGCGGTTCATCACCTTGACCAGGCCGTGCGGCGTCATGCCTTCGCTCACACTGGTGAACCCTTTCAGGTCGCAGAACAGCACCGTCATGACCCGGCGCTCACCTTCCGCTGCGGTCAAGGTCGGGCGGTCGATCAAGCCTTCGACGATGCGCGGATCAATATATTTGCCGAACGTTTCCCTGACGCGCCGGTTCTCGCGCAGTTGCACGACCATGCGGTTGAATGCGGCGGCCAGCTGTCCGATTTCGTCATCCGTCGCAACATCGATGGATTGGTCGAGTTGGCCTGCCTCGACCGCGCGGGTACCTTCGAGCAGTTGCCGGACAGAGCGAATGATGCCGCCACTGACCAGGTTTGCGAAAATCAAACCGACCATCGCGGCGAGGGCTGTCACGATCGCCGAGATCACAACGGCCCGGCTCTGCTCCGACCTGATCGTCGCGATGGCGCCATAGCTCGTCTTCATCATCTCGGTCCGAACGGCATTGATTTGTTCATCGAGCTGGTCGCGGAGCGCGTCAGCTCGCGCGAGGCTGCGTCTCACTGCCGCGAAATCCCGCGCGTCGAGTTGCAAAAGCAGCTCCCCCGCCACCTCGTTGAGATTGAGGCGGAATTCGCTCACCAGGCTGTCGATCCGGCTGTCGATGCGCGCCAGTGCCGCGTTGTCCGAAGGCGTACTGGGATCTTCAATGATCGCGTTGATGAGCGTGCGCGCGGCATGCGCCTCGCTGTCGATTTCGGCGCCCCTAGCGTCGTACAGCTGCTTGCGGAGCTTATATCCGGCCTCATCGGGCGGCTCCTGCATCTTTGCGATCACCATGCGGCGAAGCCCGAGAGCTCGCTCAAGTGACAAAATATTGATCCGCGTCAGATGCGCATTGGCTGGATTGTACCTTGCCGTCAGTTCATCGAGCAGATGGCCGACCCGGCAAACCATGATCATCGACAGCACAGATGTCGCTACCATGAGGATGATCAACCCAACCGCGATGGCGACGATCCGCCTCTTGATCGACTGCTTGATCACAG
>JBATYU010000274.1:0-8852 GCA_049674245.1 Bradyrhizobium sp.
CCAGTTGCCCCTCCCCGAAGCGGTAGGGATGGGGAGGATCGATCGACGGCTTCATGCGCCGACTACCAATGCGCTGATCGGATCGAGCGTCCGGATCGCGCGCAAGCCCGCCGGACGAAGTTTCTTCGGCTGTCAGTGGGGGGCTTTGCGAGGATAACATTGGTACCTCCACCGACGGTTCTTCCTAATTATTGAGGGAAGAGGCGATCCTGAGTTTGCCGGAAGGGAGGCAGGAGCGCAGCAGCCCTAGGGCGTTTATGTGATCGTCGCACGATAAGAGAATCGACATGTTTGAGGTCGGTCAAGCGTCGTTAGGCCGGCCCATTGCGCAACCCGTGCGTGTCGGCTACGGGAAGAAGGTCGCAGTAACGTGCTTGGTCGGCGTCCGGTCACGCCGCGACAGTGACCTTCAAATTAATCAACGCCGCCAGCCTAAGTTCGATTGGGTCTCGCTCACCAGTGGCTGCATAGGCCAAGATGTTCTTTGCGATCGCCGCGCGATTTTGAGGCGTCCGCATACTCAGCGGCAATGACTGCACCGCCTGATCTAGGATCTGTCCGAGAAGCGAGAGTTCTTCGGGATAGTAGACAGCGTTTTGATCGGGCAACATTGACGTCGCTCCCCCTGATTATCGTCGCGCTGTCGCTTAAAGTTTGTTGAACCGTTTGTTCCTGTCAGGGCAGAAAAAAGACCGCCAAGCGTCGCCCGTCGGTCGAAGTCACGGTTGGCTCTTCCTGCGGCCAAAGTCTGAGACGCGTCAAAAGCTGTTCTCAGGCAGCTCTGCCGGCAAGTCCGTTCGTCCCCTCAACATCAGACATTCGGCGGCTGCGGCGGCACGTCTGTTCCGTGCCAAAACTCAGACTCATGCGCTGCAGCAAAAGCATCGTTATTCGATCACTGCGTCGGCAGGGCCGAGCAATGCCCGCGATGCGGCGCGTCGTCGCCGTCGATCAACTTTTGCGCAACGCGCCAGCCGCGCTTGACGCGAGCGGCACGCCGGATGGTTTCATTAATCTTGGAGGCGTAATATCCTGGATAAAATCTTTCAGCGCCTCGGCATCGAACGGCTTACGTAGTATTCTTAAGTTTGAGGGAGCTGCTATTGCTGCATCGCTGTAACCCGTCGTAAGGGCCACCGGCAAATTCGGGTACCGCGACCGGATTTCTCTCGCAAGCCCGACGCCATCGACGGTCCCTGGCATGACGATATCGCTGAAGACGAAATCGACCTTCGTACCGGCTTCGAGCAGTTGCAACGCCGCTTCGGCCGAGTCTCGATAGATGGTCTCATAGCCCAGATGCTCGAACAGCGAGGATGTCACTTCCGCCACATCAATGCTGTCGTCGACGACAAGAACTGTCTGCCGTTGCGAATTTTGTGTTTTTGTTTTAGCAGGGGAGCTGGTGATTTGCTCGTCTGCACGATACGGTAAATAGACTGTAATCGTTGTTCCTTGTCCGACCTTGCTATCGGCGGTCACCGTTCCGCCGGCTTGGTGCGCAAAACCGTAAACCTGCGACAAACCGAGCCCGGTTCCTTTGCCGACCTCTTTGGTTGTGAAGAATGGATCGAACATTTTGGACATAAGATTTGGCGGAATACCAGTGCCCGTATCGCTAAACGTTATCACAAAGAAGACTCCTCTGAGGCGATTGTCGCCGATTTCCTGATCTACCGTCACATCATTGACGGATAACGTGAACGTGCCGCCGTTCGGCATTGCGTCGCGGGCATTAACGGCGATATTGACAATCGCAAGTTCTAATTCGGCGATGTCCACTTTAACCGACCAAACACCATCGCCAAGATTTTCGTTGTACACAATATTCCCGCGCAGCGAACTTTCAATCATGGTCCGCATGTTCTTTATGGAAGCATTCAAATCAACGACCGTCGGGCTAAGATGCTGATGACGGGAAAATGTCAAAAGTTGACGCGTTAGAGTTTCTCCGCGTTTGGCCGCGGTCTGTATGGCTTCGATTGCTTTTGGCAACTTCGGATCAAGAAGGCGTGCAAAGACCTGAGCACTACCTCCAATAATCATCAATAGATTATTGAAGTCGTGCGCAATACCACCAGTCAGTTTGCCGATTGCCTCCATTTTCTGCGACATTGCGAGCTGTTCGCGTGCCTGGACCAGTTTCTCCTCCGCGTCGCGTCGCTCGGTTGCGTCCCGGAGTATAATGATAAAACCGAGCAGATTTCCTGCGTCATCACGGTACGAAGAGACCGAGCCGGTGATGAAAAACAGCGTGCCATTTTTTCTGATGCGCCAGCCCTCAACCTCGTACTTGCCTTTTTGGCTTGCCGACTCCAATGCGCGAGTTGGTGAGCCCGCGCGGCGCTCATCCGGTCGATAAAATATCTCGAAATGCTTGCCGACAATTTCTTCCGGGGTGTAGCCCATGATTTTTTGTGCGGCACTATTCCAACTTGTAACGTGGCCCTCTTTATCAAGGGCAAAAATAGCGTAGTCGACAACACCGTCGATTAGAAATTGGAAGTGGCGCCTAGTGCTTTCGAGGGTCAAATTTTTCCGCTCAATCTGACGGTTCAATTGGTCCTGCACAGAACGTAAATGGGCTTCGGTGTTTTGGCGTGTCGCAATTGCTGCAGCTAAAGCGAGGGGCGGCACTGACACGCTGATCGAAAGCACGAGTAACGATAATAGGCCCCCATCGAGATCCGTTTTCGGAAATGGATCGCTACCCACTGAAAAACCCCATACGGCCATTCCGACGAAAATGAGCGCGGCCGCAGCGACGCTGCATTGATTGCCGCGCAAACCAGCCCACATCAACGGTAGTAAAACCAGAAAGCCAAGAAGGCTCCGATAGGGCAGCGGCACGTTGAGGTCGTTGCTGACGAGGTTACTGCCGATGAGCGGGCTGTAAGCAACGATCCCGATGACGCTCACGAGAACAGAGACTGCGACGGATTCCAATAGATTCCATTTGGAAGAATTACGTAAAGGCATCATCGCCCAGAGCACGACGACCGGAGCAATTACTAAGGTCCCAGCCGCGTCTGCAAGCCACCAGGTTGACCAGGTGGCGACAGAATCGGAAAAATTTAGTTTGTTGGCGAGAATGAATCCTGCCAAGACGATCGTTGAACTAATAATCGTGGTCGGCGCAAAGGAAATGATGGCAAACTTTGCGATACCAGAGGGGGTACCAAACGTCTGGCGACCGTTTGACCAGTGACTAATCCGCCATGTCCCTGCAAACGCAGCGAGGAGAGTACCGATCCCGATGGAGCCACACTCTAAGGGCGATCGGCCGGCCATGAGGTAAGGAGAAACGGACCCCGCTAAAATCGCCGGCCAAATCCGGTAGCCGCCCAGCAGGACCAGCGCGAGCGCGAACCCGGTTGGTGGCCACAACGGTGTCGCGGCCGGATTAATTGCAGGTAGCAATAGCGCGGACTCGGTAAGGCCAATGTAACTCGTGGCGATTATTGAAAGTTCGGCCAAGTAGGTTGCAGCGCTCCGAACACTGCCAAAAACGGAAATCTTGGCCTTACCAAACCTTGCCGTTTCCATCACAGACCTTTGGGGTGGGCACCTCAAAATGAGATGGGGGCACCTCGCCGGCCGTCCAATGTCACCCGAAAGAGGCGGTCGGATTTCCACTACGCTCGACGAACCCGCCAAACACTCAATGCAGTTTTGACCAAAGCATGACCGCACGATGGAGAGTATTGGGTCATTCTCGACCCAATAGGACTGCCGAGGTCACGTCCGGTTTGCCCTCGATAGCGACCGGGGCGCGGATCAAGTGAGGTGGGAGGCTTCGTGCCATTTGTGGAAAATCAATGTGCTCTCAAGCTGGGACGCCATTATCCGCCAGTAAGTCCGGAATGCCCTGGACTTGGCGATGTCTGCAGTGCCCTCGGAAGCGGACAACTGGGCCGGCCCTTCAGCACGGCCGCTTTGTGCCCAACAGGCGACATGCGTCCACTCTTCGCCCACCCATTTTCGGCCGCTGCGGCGTTCGCGACGCTCGTTTGCACGCGCTACAATGGCAGCGTTTCAGTGGCGTTTCATGGGAAGGACAAGGATCTGGCCGGGATGAATGAGATTTGGATCCCGGATCCGGTCTCGGTTTGCCCCGTACACGATCGCGTATCGTGTGCCGTCGCCATAGGTTATGCGGCTGATGCGCCACAGGCTGTCGCCACGGGATACGACCTTGGTCAAATTCCCGGGTGCAACTGCCGGCGAGGATACGCCTTCCTCCGACGCTGAACTGCCAGGATTCGCCTGCGCTGGCTTCAAAGCGACGCTTTCCTGCGGCTTCGCAGCCCGCAAAGGAGGCTGCAACGGCGGGCGTGTTTGAGACGCGCTCTCGGGAATGTACTCAGCACGCGATTGTGCCGCGCGAGAGCTGGCTCCGACGTCGTTTACCGTGACCTTCACGCCCTGTTTGGACGATGCCACCGTTCCATCCGGCAATCTTGCGTTCAACGTCAGCTCGTAGCTCCCCGCGGGAAGGTGGGGAGGAACCATAACGAATTGTCCAGATGCATCTGCAACCGCTCGATCAAGGCGCTCGCCGTCGCGCAACAAGTCTACAATCGCACCGGGGGCCGCCCTTCCGGCGATGACCGCGTCAGCTCCTTCAATGCGGGCAACGTCAAAGGAGGGTACGGATTGATCCGTGGCGAGGACGCCTGGCTGTCCGGCAAATTCAGCTATCGTGGCCGCTGCCTTGGTCTCGGTCGCTGCGAGCGCAGCCGAGCCCTCGTTCCGAACGCTCGGTGCAGGCTGTGAAGGCCTCGTCGTTGCGGTGACGGTACCCGTTTCAAGCCTCTCCTCGCGCTTGACGCCGAAGACCAGTGCTGCACTGCATGCGGCGACAAGCAGGGACGCCGACGCAACTATTTTTACTATCGAAGCAGATGTCATAACGATCACCCGTGGTCCGACCGATCGCTATCAGCACTATGAGTTGACCCTGCGCCGATTTTATCCGCTCATCAAGTCCTGCTAAGCATAGATTTGTCGGTCAATTATGCTGACCAATGCCGTTCGCGAGGCGAAGACGCCGGTTGCGTCAGACCCAGAGTAGCTCATGGTAAGCAGGAACGGTCTCCTTACCGATCAGCCAACGTAAGAGCGGACTCTCCAGGCGTCTGCGTCGGGTCATTTTCGGAAGTCGGACAAGCGTCCGGGTCAGGTCCGTTTGTCCCTCAACAATGGACATGTCGCTACTGCATCGCCATGTCGGTTTCGTGCCAACAACGGAAGTCGTTATCTCACTCAATCACCTCGTCGGCACGTCCGATCAGGGGGAGCGGCACAGTGAGGCCGAGCGCCTTGGCGCTTTTGAGATTGAAGAACATCTCTATTTTCGTGGATAGCTGCACCGGCAGGTCACCAGGCTTCTCGCCCTTGAGAATTCGGCCGACGTAGAGACCCGCATGGTGGTAGGAATCGACAATGCTGCCGCCATAGCTCATCACGCCACCAGCTGCGGCGAATTCGCGATATTGGTAGATCGCGGGCATCGCGAGGTGCAGTGAAGTCGCGCCTAATTTTTCTGCCCGGCTGGTGAAGAACGGATCAGTGCCGATTACCAGTGCACCGACGCCCAAGCCGGAAAGGCTTGTGAACGCGGCATCCAGTTCCTCGTCGCTGTGTGCGTACACCACCTGCAGCTCAAGCACCCTAAGAACGGACATCGTCAGACCGCCCCGGCATGTCGGGTTGGCCATCAGCGGAGTCTGGTCCTCCTCAGGGGAGAGGGTTTTCACGCCGTTTTCGCCGCCTTCAATCCGAGCCGCGCCTCGACCGCCTCGCGCATCACGAATTTCTGGATCTTGCCGGTTACGGTCATCGGGAATTCGTCGACGAATTCCACGTAGCGCGGAATCTTGTTATGCGCGATCTGTCCGTGGCAGAAGCTGCGAACCTCCTCGGCGGTCAGCGTCTCACCTGATCGGGTCCGGATCCAGGCGCAGAGCTCCTCGCCATAGCGATCGTCGGCGACGCCGAAAATCTGCACGTCCTGAATCTTGGGATGACGATAGAGGAATTCCTCGATCTCGCGGGGATAGAGGTTTTCGCCGCCGCGGATCACCATGTCCTTGATGCGGCCGACGATGTTGCAGTAACCCTCTTGGTCGATCACCGCGATGTCGCCGGTATGCATCCAGCCATTGGCATCGAGCACGTCGGCGGTCTTTTCCGGCTCATCCCAATAGCCAAGCATGACGCTGTAGCCGCGGGTGCACAATTCGCCGGGTTCGCCGCGGGGCACGACGCGACCCTCGAGATCGACGATCTTAACCTCGACATGCGGATGAACGCGTCCGACGGTCGACACCCGACGCTCAAGCGGATCGTCAGTGGCGCTCTGGAAACTGGCTGGGCTGGTCTCGGTCATGCCATAGCCGATAGTCACCTCGCGCATGTTCATCAGTTGATTAACGCGACGCATTACCTCGATCGGGCATGGCGCGCCGGCCATCATACCGGTGCGCAGCGAGGACAGGTCGAATTTGGCGAAGTCTGGATGGTCGAGTTCGGCGATGAACATCGTAGGCACGCCGTAGAGCGTCGTGCATTTTTCCCGTTCGACGGTCTCTAACGTCGCCAACGGATCAAAACCTTCGCCGGGATAGACCATGGTTGCGCCCGAGGTAAGGGACGCGAGATTGCCGATCACCATGCCGAAACAATGATAGAGCGGAACCGGGATGCAGATGCGATCTTGTTCGGTCAGTCGCATCACGCGGCCCAGGAAATAGCCGTTGTTGAGGATATTATGATGCGTCAGCGTGACGCCCTTGGGCGATCCGGTGGTGCCGCTGGTGAACTGAATGTTGATGGCATCGTCGAATTGCAATGTGCCGGTGAGCGCCGCGAGCGCGTCGCGGTGGCGCGCGCCGCCCATCCGCGTCACCTCTTCGAACGCAATCGTGCCGGGACAAATAGGGCGGCCGATCTGGATCACCGCGCGCAGCTGCGGCAACCGCGCCGCATGCAGATCACCTGGTTGTGCTTTGGCAAGCTCAGGCACCAGCGTGTTCAGCATTTCCATGTAGTTAGAGGTCTTGAACGCGGTGGCCGTGATGAGCGCGGTGCATCCGACCTTGGCAAGCGCGAATTCGAGTTCGCTCAGGCGATAGGCGGGATTGATGGTGACGAGAATGAGCCCGGCTTTGGCGGCGGCAAACTGCGTCAGCGTCCATTCCGGACGATTGAGCGACCAGATGCCGATGCGCGCGCCACGTTCGAGGCCGAGCGCGAGAAAGCCGGCGGCCAGCGCATCGACCCGGTCCGCCAATTCTTTCCAGGTCCACCTGACGCCGTGGCTCGGCGAAACCAGCGCCTCGCGATCACCCCAGCGCCGGACGGCGTGATCGAGACTTCGGCCAATGGTGATGCCCAATAGCGGCACATCGGCTGTGCCGCAAACATAGCTATCCGCCATTTCGGTCACGTCTGCTCTCCCTGCATCGAGGCGCGCGTGCCGGGAAGCTAGGCGAAAAATCAGGAGTTGGCCACTTCCCGGCGCGATCGTTCTGGTGCGCTAGAAAAAGGAAAAAGCCTCTAAGCCGTCTTTTGGCCTGCTGCGTCCCCGCATGCACGGGCTGGCGTTTGCCCCGATGGGACATGGCTCGTTTCCGGTATCAAAGTAGCACAGACCGCATCAGATGCGATGGTGGCCGATGACCGTTATGGGTCAATCGCTACCGAAATGGGCTATTCCGGCGATGTCCGCTTTGCCCCCGTTAGCGACCACTGAGCTGACATCGCGGCATTTCCGAAACGTGCCGATAGTGTTGCAAAAGTCTTTTTATCTCACCGATCACAAATTTTCCGGGCCGTAGGGGCGGCGATCGAATATTGATGTGGGGGACCACTTCATTCTATGACGAACTCACTGACGACTTCGGTGGCGCGATTGAAGCGACATCGATCGACGATTACCGCTTGTTTTGTCCTTTGGCGGAAATTTAGCCGCACGGCGTTTTGGGATTTTTGCAACACTATCTGCCAGAAGCAGACATCCCCACCAATTGCATCCACCGGTCCGGTCACGTCGGCATTTTGTCGAATTTCTGGATCGAGTTGAGGTTGTTGATCCACGACTGTTGCGAGCGAACAAACAGTTGCCGGCGCGGTACAAATTCGTTCCGTTGGCGCAGGGCGCCGACCCGGACGTTGTAAACCTTTGGATCATCACCAACCGAGGTCGAATAGATCGCGGTCCCGCAGCGCGAGCAAAATCCTTGCGGGCGGATCGCTCCGCTGTCGGCTGTTTTCAGGTATTCTGTCGGTTCTCCTGACAGAAGCACGAACGTACCTGGCCGCGTCATGACGACCGCTCGCAATGGAGCGCCGCTCATCGATTGACAATCGGTGCAGTTGCAGATCGTCGTCGTTTCAGGATCGGCTTCGGCTTCGAACGACACGTAACCACAGTGACAGCGTCCATCGACTTTCATGACACTCGATCTCCATGCCACATCGTTTTCACCGGGAATTTCGCGCGGATGCTAGCTGTTCTTCGAACGGGCTGATAGGTCCGCGTTGGGTCTTGTGTCACGAAGCGTAGCCGGTCCAAGCGGCTGCGCGCAACTTTATAGGAGATGAAGGTAGGTCCTTCGGGTTCGGCGATCAGGTCGCTGATTCCAAGCCACCGCGGGCCGCTTTGGTCAAAAGCCACGGTGGTGAGCGCTGCGGAAACGTCGGGACAATGATCCCGGCAGGTACGGTTGAGAGAGGCGAGCGCAAGCGAACCGTCGATGAAGTGTCGAAAGCGGATTAGGTGATGTCAAAACCGAGGGTTGACCCTACCTTCGGGATCAGTTCGGTGGATGTCCTGATACTGACCGAGC
>JBATYU010000275.1:0-7083 GCA_049674245.1 Bradyrhizobium sp.
GTCAAGAGCCGCGCCGGCAATCGCGCCGACTATCTCAGGCGTCCCGATCTGGGGCGCAGGCTTGATCAAGCCTCGCAGCAGGTCCTGGTGAGCAAGAGCGGCGGGGTGGGCCAGCTCGCGCTCGTGATCGGCGATGGGCTGTCGCCGACCGCCGTTCATGCCCATGCGATCGAACTGGTTCGCTGCCTCATTCCGCAACTCGCGGCCAACGGGATCAAGCTCGCCGGCGTCGCGGTGGCAACGGGTGCGCGTGTCGCGCTCGGCGATGAGATCGGCGCCATCCTTGGGGCGCGGATGGTGGTTATGCTGATCGGCGAGCGGCCGGGCCTGTCGGCCCCCGATAGTTTGGGCGCCTATCTGACCTTCGCGCCGCGCGTCGGCCTGACCGATGCGGAGCGCAATTGCGTTTCGAACATTCACCGCGCGGGACTAAACTACGATGAGGCCGCCTACAAGATCGCCTGGCTGATCCGCCAAGGCCTCGCAAGGGAAGTGACCGGGGTGGCGCTGAAGGATGAGAGCGGCGACCGAACGCCGCAGCGCATCACTTAGAATTAAATTCAGGCCGTCCGGTGATAATTCAGCGACTTGAGGCCGGAAATCGCCGCATCGAGGCGGTTTTTGCGCTATGGGGTGTGCTTGCGAGTCTCGGCTGAGACCTGCTAAACCGGGGCTGACAATTTTCTGCATGTTTTCAACGGCTAGCGCCGACCAGACACGGCCAATTCAGGCCTTAGCCGCGCACCCCCAGAACTTAAGCGATAAAACCTGAGCCCAAACACTTGAGCCCATGTGAGAAACTGGACAGAGCATGCTCGATAAAGCCCGCGACAATGAAATCCATGTCGAGATGGTCGAGGAGCCGCCCACCAAGAGCATCGCGTTCGGGCTAGAGCGGATCGGCCTGATCCCGATGAAGGCGCCGATCCTGTCCTGCATCGTTCTCGTCGGGCTGATCATCGGCGCGATCTTCGGTATCGACCGTATCAAGATCGACGATTCGCTGAGCCAGTTGTTCCGTTCCAATTCCAAGGATTACAAACAGTACGAGGCGGAAACCAAGCGCTTCCCGGCGACCGAATTCGACGTGCTGGTGGTGGTCGAAGGCAAGACGCTGCTTTCGCGCCCCAATCTCGAAAAGTTGCGCGATCTCGTCACCGACCTGCAGCTCGTCGAGGGCACGCGCGGGATCATTTCGCTGTTCTCGGCGCGCCAGGCGCCGGCCCCGGGCAAGCTGCCGGCGGCGCTGTTCCCCTCGGAACTGCCGGAAGGCGCCGAATACGCCAAATTCATCGAGACCGTCAAAACCAACGAGATCATCCGCGGCAAGCTGTTGTCCGAAGACGGCACGCTGGCGCTGATCGTGCTGTCGCTCGAACCCGAGGTGGTCGCGAGCAACAAGCTCACCAAGACGATCGGCGATATCCGCAAGCTGATGAAGGACGATCTCGCCGGCAGCGGGCTCAACGCGGAATTATCCGGCGTTCCGGTGATGCAGCTCGAAATCCGCAACGCGGTCGAGCGCGACGGCTTGACCTACAACATCCTCGGCATCCTGGCCGGCTGCATCATCGCCATCGTCTTCTTCCGCAAGATATCGTTCATGATCGTAGCCGCCTTCCCGCCGCTGATCGCGATCCTGCTTGCGCTCGGCGGCCTCGGCTGGGCGCATTTCAACCTCAACATGTTCCTGAACGTGATGACGCCGCTGATCATGGTGATCAGTTTTTCGGACTCGATGCAGCTTACCTTCGCGGCGCGCGACCGTCTGATCGCCGGCCAGGACAAATTCACCGCGTTCAAGAACGCCGTGCTGGTGGTCGGGCCGGCCTGCGTGCTCTCCCACGGTACCGCGGGCATATCGTTTATCGCCCTGCAGTTCTCCGACTCCGATCTGATCCGGAAATTCGGCGAGGCGGGACTTGCTGCCACCATCATCGCGCTGATCGCGGTGCTCTCGCTGGTGCCGGTGTTTGGCGTGCTGCTCGTGCGCAACGAGAAGCTGTTTGCCGTCAAATTCCAGAGCGCCGACGCCGGCGTCCAGGCGTTGCGCAATTTCTGCTACTGGATCGCGGTGCGCATGGTCTCGAGGCCCGGGCTGTTCAGCCTGATCGCCGTGCTGTTCGTCGGCAGCCTGGCGGTGATCTATTCCCAGCTTGAGCCGCGTTACCGGCTCGCCGACCAGGTGCCGGACAAGCAGCAGGCGGTGGCCGCAAGCGGACGCCTCGACGCCAAGCTCACCGGCGCCAATGCGATCGACGTGCTGATCGAATTCCCCAAGGGCGCCTCGCTATATGCTCCCGATACGCTGCAAACCATCGCCGACGTTCACGCCGCGGTCGAAAAGCAGGCGGGTGTCGGCAATGTCTGGTCCCTGGAGACGCTGCGGCGGTGGCTTGCGGAAAAGGCCGGAAGTGGCGACGTCGCGACCTTGAAGGAATATGTCAACGTTATCCCTGAGTACCTCGTGCGCCGCTTCATTTCCGCGGGTCAGGATGCCGTGGTGGTGTCGGGCCGGGTTCCCGATCTCGATTCAAGTCAAATTCTTCCCGTCGTCGAGAATCTCGATCATGCGCTCGACGCGGTGCGCACGCTGCATCCGGGCTATGAGATCGCAGTGACCGGCCTTTCCGCGATCGCTGCGCGCAACAGCGCCAATATGATCGAGAAGCTCAATCGCGGGCTCACGATCGAATTCGCGCTCGTCGCCATGTTCATCGGGCTGGCATTTCGGTCGTGGGTAGTGATGTTCGCCTGCATCCTGCCCGGCATTTTCCCGGTGGTGCTTTCGGGCACCGTGCTTTACGCGCTGGGCGAGGGGCTGCAATTTGCCAGCGTGGTTGCGCTGACGGTGTCGTTCGGGCTCGGGCTTTCCGCGACGATCCACTTCCTCAACCGTTTGCGGCTCGAGAGCAAGCCCGGCGTCAGTTCGGCGATCGCGGTCGAGCGCGCGACCGTGCTGGTCGGGCCCGCGCTGATCCTGACCACGGTGGTGTTGGCCTGCGGGTTGGTGGTGACGGTGTTTTCCGACCTGCCGTCGCTGCGCCTGTTCGGCTGGCTCGGCGCGTTCGCGATGGTCGCCGCACTGGTCGCCGACCTCTTCATCCTGCGGCCGACGGCGATGTTCCTGATCAATCTCTCGGAACGGATCCGCGGAGCGCGCGCCAAGGCGCCTTAGTCAGGGCGCCTTAGTCAAGGCGCTTTAGTCACCAAGCAAACGCCCCGGTCCTGATCGCATCAGAACCGGGGCTCAAAGCCACACAACGTATTCAATCGAGATCGAGATCCGGGGTGGCGGAGCAGCGTTAGCCCTTCACCATCGTGATGTTGACGCCCCTGATCTCGCCCTTGGAGCTGATCTGCACGGTCTGCCTGTTGCCGGTGGTCTTCAACGTGAGGTTGGCGGCAAAGCCATTGGCCTCGACGAAGACCTCGATCTGGCCGCCGCCGGCGGTGCCCTGCAGGTTGCCGAAGATATTGCGGCTGGCCTCGCTCCAGTTGCCGGAGATACGGTCGCCCTGGCTCGTGACATCGCTGGTCAGATCGAATTTGTAGCTGTCGCTTGCACAGTGCAGGCTCTGCTTCAAGCCCAGTCCGGTGCCGTTGACCTTGTAGTCCGCCTTGCAGCGGATGCGTTCGGTGGTGCCGTCGGACAGCGCAACCGTTCCGTTGCCGGACCAGGCGCCGTCAAAACCGGCGAACGGTCCGGACTGGGCATGGCCCGCCGACACCGACAACAACAATGCAGCGCCGACGCCGGCAGCCTTGATCGCCTGTCCGTACAGGCTGGAACCAAACCGTTTCATATCGAGTTTCCCATTCAAATCTTGACGTTCCAATCAGATACGTCTCGCCGCATCGAGGGTTTAGTGTTGCCGCAGTGTGTTAGGTTCAAATGACACGCCGCCGCCGGCCACACCGGGCTCCGCAGGCCTAAAGACCTGACGAAGGTTTTTTCGCTCCGCAAAATCAAAACCTGTCGGATTATTGCGAAGTTGTCTGCAAGCCCCATGTAACGTTGGGTGGGCCTTGCCCGCAACAGCCAATTGCAAAAAATCCCGACGTTCGAAAAATCTTGTAAAATCAGTGCGTTAAGAGTGCGGGCGGATTGACCTTCCCCGCATCCCGTATATCGGTCTGGCCGCCGTAAATTTGGCCGTATTACCAGTGCTTCTGCTCGCGCGATGCAGCATCCCGCGCACGTGCAATCCGAATCGTCCGTTCCGCTCACCGCTAGTGTTACCGGGAAGCGGAATTCTCTTCCGTCAGAATGAAGGAACAAGATGCAAAAGTTTTTCCTGGCACTCGCCCTGTCGTCGCTATCGCTTTCCAATGGGGCTTTCGCCCAGCAAATCGCCCCGCAGCGCAGCGGCACGCCCGAGGAGCAAAAGGCTTGCGCGCGCGACGTGCAGCGCTTTTGCCGCCCGGTGATGGATCAGGGTGACTTCACGGTTTTGGCGTGCCTGCAGCAAAATCGTCCCAAGATTTCCGCCGCGTGCGATGCGGTGCTGAAAACTCACGGACAATAGCGAGCGCGTTCGCGTCCCTTCATCAGCCATCGCCGGCGGCCTCGGATGCGGGACACTAGAGCTGGCGTAAGCCGCAGATAGCATTGGTTTTGGCGTCGTATTCCCCTATATGGGGGTCTGCGATGCCCATCGCATGGGCGTAAAATACGGCCCTATGCGAAACCTCTCTGCTTGGACAATTGTAGCCGGTTCTTGATGACAAGCGCGAGCGAATTGCGGTCCGGCAAGGGACACCGCGACGAGAACTTTCCGGTCGCCTCCTGGATCATTCATCCGCGTCACCGGGCGCTGATCCTGGCATTCTACAATTTCGTCAGGACCGCCGACGACATCGCCGACCACGCGACGCTCGCAGCCCAAGACAAGCTTGCTCTGCTCGATCTGCTCGAAGCCGAGCTCGTCGGCAAAGGCGACACCCAGCCCGAGGCCGTCAAACTGCGGCGCGCGCTGGCGGAGCGATCGATGCCGCCGCGCCACGCCCTTGACGTGTTGATCGCCTTCCGGATGGACGTGACCAAGCTTCGTTACGAGAACTGGGACGAACTCATTCACTATTGCCGGTATTCGGCCATGCCGGTCGGGCGGTTCATGCTCGACGTCCATGGCGAGAGCACCTCGACCTGGGCGGCGTCGGACGCGCTATGTGCGGGCCTGCAGATCAACAATCATCTGCAGGACTGCGGCAAGGACTATCATGACCTCAATCGCGTCTACCTGCCGCGCGATGCGCTGCAAGCAGCGGGTGCTTCGCTCGAGGCGCTCGGCGCGGGCAGGGCGCCTGCGCCAGTGCTGCAATGTCTGCATTCGCGTGCCGCGCGGACGGAGCTGTTGCTGGGCGAGAGCAAATCGCTTGCCGCCGAAGTGAAGGATTTTCGGCTCGGGCTCGAGATCTCGGTGATCCAGGCGTTTGCCGACAGGATCGTCCGGCTTCTCAAGGTGCGCGATCCCTTGAGCGAGCGGGTGCATCTCAACCCGATCGAACTGCTCGCCTTCAGCAGCCGCGGCGTCGCCGGCGAGATGGCCCGCCGCGCGATCGGTCGCCATCCCCAATCCAGACCGGCGGCCGGCGCATGACGCTCGAGGCTGCCGCCACCAATGCGAACTACGGCACGACCGCCTCCGGCAGTTCGTTCTACGCCGCGATGCGCATCCTGCCGCGCGAGCAGCGCGAGGCGATGTTCCAGATCTACAGCTTTTGCCGGCAGGTCGACGACATCGCCGATTCCGAAGGCCCGCGGGGCGAGCGTTTGGCCGCGCTCCAGCAATGGCGTGACGATATCGACGCGCTTTATCAAGGCCATCCTCCGGCGCGCTTGCAGGACTATGCCGCCTCGGTTCGGCTGTTCGACCTGCAGCGTGCGGATTTTTTGGCCATCGTCGACGGCATGGAAATGGACGTGCCGCAGGACATCAGGGCGCCGGATCTTGCCACGCTCGATCTCTATTGCGACCGCGTCGCCAGCGCCGTCGGGCGATTGTCGGTGCGGGTATTCGGCCTCACCGAGGGCGATGGCATTCTGCTTGCGCATCATCTTGGCCGGGCCCTGCAACTCACCAATATCCTGCGCGATATCGATGAAGATGCCGCGATCGGCAGGCTCTATCTGCCGCGCGAGGGTTTGCTTGACGCCGGCATTACCAGCGACGATCCGCTCAAAGTGACTTCCGATCCTGCGCTGCCCAAAGCCTGCGCGGCGCTGGTCGAGCGGGCGCGGGAGCATTTTGCGCAAGCCGATGAGGTCATGGCGCGTAATCCACGCCGGGTCGTGCGTGCGCCCCGGATCATGTCGAAATATTATCGCGCCATACTGGCATTGCTGGTGGCCAGGGGATTTTCGGCGCCGCGTGCGCCGGTCCGCGTGAGCAAGCTCACGCGCCTTGCTATCGTCCTGCACTACGCTTTCATCTGATGCAACAGACCGTTCATATCATCGGCGCCGGAATTTCCGGTCTCTCGGCGGCGGTGCGGCTGGCGAACGCGAATTGCCGCGTGCACGTCCATGAGGCTACGCAGCAGGCCGGCGGCCGCTGCCGTTCCTATTTCGATGCGCAGACCGACCTGACCATCGACAATGGCAACCACCTCCTGCTGTCGGGCAATCGTCACGCGCTGGCCTACGCGAGGTCGATCGGCACCGAGGCAGGGCTGGTCGGGCCGCGGCGCGCGCAATTCCCGTTTGTCGATCTGTCGACCGGGCAGCGCTGGCAGCTCGACCTCGGCGACAGCCGATTGCCGCTGTGGGTGTTCGACAAGGCTCGCCGCGTCCCCGATACCGGTGTGATCGACTACCTCGCGCTCATGCCGCTTATTTGGGCATCGACCGGCAAGCTGGTCGGCGATGCCATCCCCTGCAAGGGCACGCTGTACGATCGCCTGGTGCAGCCGTTGCTGCTCGCGGCGCTGAACGTCGACCCGCCCGAGGGCTCCGCCGGCCTCGCCGGCGCGGTGGTACGGGAAACCCTGCTCGCGGGCGGACAGGCTTGCCGGCCGCTGATCGCCCGCGAGGGCTTGAGCGCGGTTCTGGTCGAGCCCGCGATCAAGCTGTTGCAGGAC
>JBATYU010000276.1:0-7994 GCA_049674245.1 Bradyrhizobium sp.
TCATCGCGATAGGTCCACAGATGCGCGTCGAGGGCGTCAGCGCGCTCCTGCGAGGTCGATTGCACGACGACGCGCCAGCTACGCTCCAGCGACTTCTCGAGCAGCGGCGGCAACACGCTCTCGAGCGACATGTTTTGCAGATGGTAGAACAGGACTTCCGTCATCTCTCGTAATATTCCGCGACCAGCCGCTCTAGCATGCGCACGCCGTAACCGGACCCCCAGCTCTGATTGGTCTCGGTCTTCGGCGCGCCCATCGCCGTTCCCGCGATATCAAGATGCGCCCACGGCGTATTGTCGACGAAGCGTTGCAGAAACTGCGCTGCCGTGATCGAACCGCCGTTGCGCGTGCCGGTGTTTTTCATGTCCGCAAACTGCGAATCAATCTGCTTATCGTATTCGGGGCCGAGCGGCATGCGCCAGACACGCTCGCCGGTTTCAAGCCCGACCTTGACCAGGCGCTCGGCCAATTCGTCGTTGTTGGAGAATAGACCTGCATATTCAGTACCGAGCGCCACCATGATCGCGCCCGTTAGCGTCGCAAGATCGATCATGAATTTCGGATTGAATTTTTTCGTCACATACCAGAGCACGTCCGCCAGCACCAGGCGGCCTTCGGCGTCGGTGTTGATGATCTCGATGGTCTGGCCCGACATCGAGGTCACGATGTCGCCGGGGCGCTGCGCATTGCCGTCGGGCATGTTCTCGACAAGACCGATGGCGCCGACCGCGTTGACCTTGGCCTTTCGCGCCGCCAGCGCGTGCATCAGGCCGACGACACAAGCCGCACCGCCCATATCCCCCTTCATATCTTCCATGTTGGCGGCACCTTTGATGGAAATGCCGCCGGTATCGAAGCAGACACCCTTGCCGATGAAGGCGACCGGCCGATCGCCGCGCTTGCCGCCGTTCCAGCGCATGATCACGGCACGGCCGGGCTGGGTCGAGCCCTGCGCCACGCCGAGCAGCGCGCCCATTCCGAGCTTCGTCATCGCCTTGACATCGAGGACTTCGACATCGACGCCGAGCTTGCGCAACCGGGTCGCGCGGCGCGCAAACTCGACCGGGAAAAGCACATTCGGCGGCTCATTGACGAGCTCGCGCGCCAGGATGACGCCATCGACGGTATGGGCGCTCGGGGCGAATGCCTTGCGTGCCGCCGCCAAATCATCGACGGCGATCGACACATCCGCACGCAGCGCGCCATCCTCGCCGTCTTTCTTCTTGGTCTTGTAACGATCGAACTTATAGGCGCGCAACCGCACGCCGACCGCGATCGCGGCTGCGGATTCGCCTTTCATGGCGCCGCCAGGTGATTCGGCGATGATGGTGAGAGCATCGATGCCGGGATGCAGCTTACCGGCGGCTATCCCGCCGAATTTGAGAAAATCCTTCTCCTTGAGATCGGAAACCTTGCCAGTACCGATCACAATCAAGCTTTGAATCTTGATTCCTTCTGGCGCCAGGATGTCGAGCGTGGAGCCGCTCTTTCCCTTGAACTGGCTGGCGGTGGCCGCGCGCTTCACGAGATCGGCCGCCCCTCCCAGCGCCTTGCGGGTCGCGGGCCCGAGCTTCAACGCATCGTCGCAGAACACGACAAGGATGCCGCGGGGCGCGGCGGAATAGGGCACGAAGCCGACCTTGACGGCGTCGGACATAGGTAAATCCTCCAAAATCAGGGCGTTAGCTGGCTATCGGGCGCCGCGGCGTGGCTTGAATATCGACTATGACCCGGCAGCTGCCGCGCTGCCAAGCGCCGGCGTGGCAGCGCCGCCACAACAGGCGAAATATTAACCATCTGTTGATGGCGCCACGGCGCAGCCATTTTGTTGACGGATCAAAGGGATGGTAGTTAGAAATTAAGCCGGCTGGGTGGATATCGGCGCGACCAAGGGGGGATCCCGCACGAGGGATTGGTCGCAAGCCGCCGTTCCAGTCGCGAGGTGGGGACCGTGCGGTAAACAATGGGGTCGATCGACAGGTACATTTTCCGCACGACGCTCGCGTCGTTTGCGCTGGTGCTGGTCAGCCTCACGGGCGTGATCTGGATTACGCAGGCGTTGCGCGGCATCGACTTGATGACGAGCCAGGGTCAGACCATCCTTACCTTTCTCGGCGTCACGAGCCTTGTCATTCCGGCGCTGGTGCTGATCATCTCCCCGATCGCACTGATGATCGCCGTGTCGCACACCCTCAACAAGCTCGCGACCGACTCGGAAATCATCGTGATGAACGCGGCGGGTTTCTCGCCGTTCCGCCTGTTCCGCCCGTTCTTGTATGCGACCTGCGTGGTGGCGTTGCTGGTTGCCTTCATCGCAGCCTATCTCGCGCCCGACGGCATGCGGCGGCTCAAGCAGTGGGACGCCGAGATCACCGCCGACGTGCTGGCCAATATTCTGCAACCCGGACGTTTTGCGCAATTGGACCAAAATCTGACGATCCGCATCCGCGAGCGACAGCCTGGTGGACTGCTCTCCGGCATCTTCATCGACGATCGCCGCGATCCGAACGAACACGTCAGCATCGTCGCCGATCACGGAACGGTGGTGAAGACCGAGAGCGGCTCGTTTCTGATTCTCGAGGACGGCAATCTCGAGCGTTTCGAAGTCGGAAAACGCGATCCTGCGCTGGTGGCGTTCGGCCGTTATGCGTTCGACATGTCGAAATTCTCCAATCAAGGCCACGACGTCGCGCTGGGTATCCGTGAACGTTATCTGTGGGAGTTGATTGCGCCGGCCGAAGACGATCAGGTCTACAAGGATGTGCCCGGACAATTTCGCGCCGAGTTGCATGACCGCTTCATGGCCCCGATCTATCCGTTCGCGTTCGCGGCACTGACCTTCGCCTTTCTCGGTGCGCCGCGCACCACGCGCCAGAGCCGCAACTTTTCGATCGGCGGCTCGATCCTCGCCGTATTCGCGCTGCGCATGATCGGATTCGCCTGCTCGGTCATGGCGGTCAAATCGCCGCTTGCTCCCGCTGTCCAGTATCTGATGCTGTTGGGCGCGATCGGCGCCGGCCTGTGGCTCATCATCGGCGGCATCGTGGTGGAGCCGCCGGCTGGGCTGCTCGAGGCCATCGACAAATCGAATGCGCGTCTTCTGCGACTCCTGGGACGGCCGGCCACAGCATGAGCATGATGACCAACACGCTCGGACGCTATTTTGCCACGCGCTTCGTGGTCTCGGCGCTCGGCGTGTTCGCCAGCATCTTCGTGTTGCTGGTGCTGGTCGATTACATCGAAATGGTCAGGAAGACGTCCGGGCTGGTTTCAGCTTCCCCGATCGCGGTCGCGGAGACCTCGCTGTACCGCGTACCGCAGTTGCTGGAAAAGATGATGCCGTTCTGCATTCTGATCGGTGCAATGACCTGCTATCTTGCGTTGTCGCGCCGGTTGGAGCTTGTGGTGGCACGTGCGGCCGGCGTATCCGCCTGGCAGTTCATCGCGCCGGCGCTGGCAAGTGCAATCCTGCTCGGGATTCTGGCGACCGTCGTCTACAACCCGATGTCCGCCAATCTGCGAGAATTGTCCAAACGCATGGAAGCCGAACTGTTCGGCGCCGCTCCCGGCGGCGGCGTGCAGGATGCGGCCGGTTTTTGGATCAACCAGGTCAATAGCGACGGCCAGGTCATCATCAACGCGGCGCGAAGCGAGCACCAGGGCGTGCGCCTGACCGGACTGACGCTGTTCCGTTTCGATACAGATTATCAGTTCAAGGAGCGGATCGAGGCGCGTGAGGCGACGCTTGCGGAAGGCGAATGGCTGTTCAAATCCGTCCGCCGCTACTCCCTCGATGCTCCTCCGATCGAGCAGGACAGCTTCGTGCTTCCGACCACGCTGACGCCGGCCCAGGTCCGCAACAGTTTCTCCACGCCGGAAACTGTGTCCTTTTGGCAACTTCCGACTTACATCCGTTCGTCCGAGAGTTCGGGGTTTGCGACTGCCGGCTATCGGCTGCAGTACCACAAGCTTCTTGCACAACCATTTTTGCTGGCCGCCATGGTGATGGTGGCGGCATCTGTAAGCCTGCGGTTCTTCCGGTTCGGCGGCGTGCAGAAGATGGTTTTAAGTGGCGTGGGCGCGGGCTTTCTGCTCTATGTTCTGTCGAAAGTAACTGAGGATTTGAGCAAGGCCGAGCTGATGCATCCGATCGCTGCGGCGTGGTTGCCCGTGCTTGTGGGCGGCCTCACCGGCTTTTTGGCCTTGTTGTACCAGGAGGACGGGTAGTGGCAAGGGTCGCCGCCCGCCAGAGCAGTGTGTTTGCGTTCCAGCGTCGCATGGTCGTGCGCCGCGATGGATACCGTTTGGCTGCGTGCTGGGGCTCCCTGCTCGCCCTGATGTTCGGTTTGATCCTTGCCGTTGTGCTCGATGTGGCGTCGACCGCGCCGGCATCGGCGCAAGGCTTCACCTACAATCCGCAGCCGCCTCGCCCGAAGCCGCCGCGCACCGCCAACGATGGACAGATGCTCGTCCAGGCGGTCGAGGTCGATTACGACTACAACAATTCGCGGGTGTCGGCGGTCGGCAACGTCCAGATGTTCTACAACGGCACCAGCGTCGAAGCCGACAAGGTGATCTACGACCAGAAGACCAAGCGGCTTCATGCCGAAGGCAACATTCGCATGACCGATGCGGACGGCAAGATCACCTACGCCGAAATCATGGATCTGAGCGACGACTATCGCGACGGCTTCGTCGATTCATTGCGCGTCGACACTGCCGACGCGACGCGAATGGCCGCGACGCGCTCGGACCGCAGCAACGGCAACTACACCGTGTTCGAGAACGGCGTCTACACCGCCTGCGCGCCCTGCAAGGACGATCCGAAGAAGCCGCCGTTATGGCAGGTCAAGGGTGCGCGAATCATCCACGACCAGACCGAGAAGATGCTGTACTTCGAGACCGCGCAGCTCGAATTCTTCGGTGTGCCGATCGCCTATATCCCTTATTTTTCGACGCCCGATCCGACCGTCAAGCGCAAGTCGGGATTCCTGATGCCGGGCTACTTCCCGTCAACCTCGAGCACCGGCTTCGGCGTCGAAGTTCCCTATTACTGGGCGATCGCTCCGGATTACGATGCGACCTTCACCCCGCGTTTCATGACGCGGCAAGGCGTGCTGCTGCAGGCCGAATTCCGCCAGCGCCTGATCAACGGGTCGTACCAGATCCGCGCCTACGGCATCGATCAGCTCGATCGGGGTGCGTTTGCGGGCCAGCCCGGCGACCGCCAATTCCGCGGCGGCATCGACACCCACGGTCAGTTCTCACTGAACGACAAATGGGTCTGGGGCTGGGACGGTATCGTGCTCACCGACTACATGTTGCTCTCGGACTATAGGCTCGCCCAATACCGGGATCCGATGGCGTCGTTCGTGAACCTGCCGACCGAGGCCACCTCGCAACTCTTTCTGAGCGGCGTCGGCAATCGGAGCTATTTCGACGCGCGCGCGATCTACTATCTCAGCCTTTCCGGCCTTCAGTCCCAGGTGCCGATCGTTGCGCCGGTGGTCGACTATGCGAACGTGGTCAACCATGCGGTGCTCGGTGGTGAGTTCAGCTACAAGACGAATTTCGTCAATTTGAACCGCGAGACGGCGGTGTTCGATCCGATCACGGCGGCAGCCAGCATTAACGGCCTGTGTTCGACGACCACTTCCGCCGACCCCGCCAGAAGCATCGTGCCTGCGAACTGCCTGATGCGCGGTATACCCGGTGACTACGCGCGCGCGACGGCCGAAGCGCAGTGGCGGAAATCGTTCACCGACTCCTGGGGCCAGATCTGGACGCCGTTTGCGAGCCTCCGCGCGGATGCGGTCAATGCGGACATCTCGAATCAACCGGGCGTTGCCAACTTCCTTCCCGTCGGCGACACCCAGGCGCTGCGCGTGATGCCCACGGTCGGCCTCGAATACCGCTACCCGTTCATCAACGTTCAGCCGTGGGGCTCCACGACAATCGAGCCGATCGCGCAGGTCATCATCCGGCCCAATGAGAGCTACGCCGGCAAGCTTCCCAACGAAGACGCGCAGAGCCTGGTCTACGACACCAGCAACCTGTTCAGCGTCGACAAATTCTCCGGCTATGACCGGGTCGAAGGCGGCGGCCGCGCCAATGTCGGCGTGCAGGCCACGACGCAATTCGACCGCGGCGGCTCCGTCACCACCGTGTTCGGGCAATCCTACCAGCTGTTCGGCCTGAATTCCTTCACGGTCCAGGACATGACCAACACCGGTATCGATTCCGGTCTGGCCAAGCCGAAATCCGACTATGTCGCCAGCGTCAGCTATTCGCCTAACCGGACCTATACCTTCAGCACCCGCGCCCGGATGGATGAGGCTACCGGCAGCATGCAGCGCTTCGAGGCCGAGGGCCGCGCCAATTTCGACCGCTGGTCGGTTGGCTTGCTGTATGGCGACTATTCCCCGCAACCGGATCTCGGCTATCTGACCCGGCGTGAAGGCCTTCTGGGAAGCGGATCGGTCAAGGTGGCGGCGAACTGGGTGGTGACCGGTGCTGCCCGATGGGACCTTCAGGCGAATCAAATCAACCAATACGTGGTCGGCGCCGGATATGTGGATGATTGCTTCGTGCTGGCGGCCAACTACGTCACGTCCTTTTCCTATGCCACTACCGCATCGCCGCCTATACTCGGCCACGCCTTCATGCTGCAGATCGGCCTGCGTACGCTTGCCAATACGACGTCGAGCGCCGGCGCGGGAGCCATTCAATAGACCCGGGAGCGCATGGCCGCGAGGCCCAGCCTCAGTTCGGATCGGTTGAGATCGCGATGATGACGATGACGACGACATTCTCCCATCGGCTTTGGACGCTCCTATTGAGTTGTACCACCGCGCTGATCTTGATCGGCGGCGTGTCGCCGTCGCAAGCGCAAACCGTCGCCTGCATGGTCACTGGCGAGCCCATTACCGATTATGACATCGAGCAGCGCAGCAAGCTCGACTTCATTTCGACGCACAAGCAACCCGCCCGGCAAGACGTGATCAACGAGCTGATCGACGAGAAACTGAAGATCAGGGAGGCAAAGAAATTCGGCGTCGACCCCTCCTCATCCGATATCGAGCAGTCCTACGCCGCGATGAGCGCGCGGATGCGGATCACGCCGGATCAGTTGACCAAGTCCCTCGAAAGCCAGGGTATCCGGTCCGACACGCTCAAAAGCCGCATCAAGGCCGACATGGTGTGGGGCAGCCTGGTCCGCGGCCGCTACAAGGAAAGCCTCCAGGTCGGCGAGAAAGACGTCGACGAGAAGGCCAAGTCCGAAGGCGACGACGCGCAGCAGTCCGAAGCCTTCGAATACAAGATGCAGCCGATCGTCCTGATCGTGCCGCGAGGATCGGCGGCGGCCGCCATCGAAACACGGCAAAAGGAGGCCGAAGCGCTGCGCGCGCGCGTGCAGACCTGCGACGACGCCAATGCCTTATTCAAGAGCATGCAGAACGCCGCGATCCGCGAAACCGTCATCAAGACCTCGGCCGACATACCGCCGGTTCTTCGCGAACTGCTCGACAAGACCCCGATCGGCCATCTCACCCCACCCGAGGTGACCAAGCAGGGCGTCGAGATGGTCGCGTTATGCGCAAGAAATCCAACCAAAATCGACACGCCGAAGAAGAAAGAAATCCGCGACAAGATGTTTGTCCAGAAATATGAGGCGAAGTCGAAATCGTACCTGCAGGATATCCGCAAAGCCGCGATGATCGAATGTCGCTGATCCCATGGTAAAGCCGCTCGCGCTGACCTTGGGCGAACCCGCAGGCATCGGGCCCGACATTGCCATCAAGGCGTGGCTGCGCCGCAATGAGCTGCAGCTCCCGGCATTCTACTTGCTCGGCGATCGGGATTTCGTCGCAAGCCGCGCAAAAACCCTCGGAATGAACGTCGATCTCGCCGACGTCGGGGCAGAGGAGGCTGTCTCGGCTTTCACGAGCGCTTTGCCGCTTGTCGCAACCGGCCGTGTCGCGACGGCGCGACCC
>JBATYU010000277.1:0-3815 GCA_049674245.1 Bradyrhizobium sp.
GTGCGGGGGTTGGCGCGGCTGCTGCGGCGAAATCCGACCGACGCCGAGCGCATCCTGTGGCAGGCGCTGACGCGCGATCGCCGCTTCGCCGGCCAGTTCAAGCGTCAGACCCCGGTCGGCCGGCAAATTCCGGATTTCGTCTCGTTCGTGCACCGGATCGCGATCGAGCTGGTCAATCCGGGCGAGACCGAGGCCATCGCCGCCGACCGCGCGTCGCGCAAGGCTTGGCTGGAGAGCCGCGGCTACCGGGTCATCAACATGCATGTGACCGATGTGGAGCGAGATCTGGAAAAGCAATTGGCGAGGCTGGAATCGAGTCTTCGCGAGCCGGGCTAGTTAGGTCGTATTTGTCGTCATTGCGAGGAGCGAAGCGACGAAGCAATCCATGCCGGTCACGTCAAGGCTCTGGATTGCTTCGCTGCGCTCGCAATGACGGTTTAGAGCCGAGCGTTCGCCGCCGCTGCAATCCAGACCGACAAAATCGCTCGCGCCGATTACACCGCCACAAGCTGCGCCGGCGCGCCACTGGCGCGCTTCGGCTTTTTCACCTTGGAAGGCCCGAATAGCGAGCAGGCGGCAAGTCCCGCGGTATCCGCAACAGCGGGATTGCGCGACACCATCGCGGCCACGATCGCGCCGTCGATCAATAGCGCCAGTTGATGAGCGAGAACTTCGGGCTCGGCCGCGCCCATTTCGGCGGCGAGTTTCTCGATGTGCGCCAGCACCACTTTCTTGTGCTTCATCGCGATAGTGCGGAACTGTTTTTGATTCTTGTCGTGCTCGGCAACCGCGTTGATGAAGGGACAGCCGTAGAAACGCTCCTCGCCGAACCACTTCTTGAGCGCCGGAAAGATCCGCGAAAGTTTCTTCTCGGCATCGCCGCCGCCGGCTTCGATGGCGCCGATGAACCATTCGCGCCACTGCTTGCCTTCGCTCTCCAGCACCGCATGCACGAGATTGGTTTTCGATCCGAACAATTTGTACAGCGTGGTCTTCGCCGTGCCGGCCTCGTTGATGATGGCGTCAATGCCGGTGGCGTTGATGCCGTCCTTGCAGAACAAATGCGTCGCCGCGCTCAGCAGTCGCCCGCGTGCCGACTCGTCATCGCCAGCGGCCGGCACTGCCGTGGACTTCTTCTTCGGTGATGATCTGCCCATGCGCGCCAGTAAATCGAACCGCGGCGATTTCATCAAGTCGCATCTTCATCCGCCCAAAATAATCGCAAGGTGAGGCGGCAATTGCATCGGCTTTGAGCAAGCCGCGACTGGTCAATTCCAGGGCAGTCCTCCTTAAGCGGCTTCAAAGCTTCAGCTTTTGATTTGGGGATTTTCTGGCACGCTTCGTGCAGCAAACAGACCGTTCGGTATCCTTACGGTTCCACCTCACTTTCCTCGCCTCCTAGGGAGAAAACCAATGACTGCGGTCGCTCAAAAAACGGTGCTGACAGGCTGCCTCGCCCCGATCGACAAGGGCGGGCTGGAACAGCTCATCGCTAACGGCAAGGCCAACCCGAAGGTCATCAAGACCTTGAAATGCAAGACGGTGGCCGAGGGAAAATTCCGCCACGCCAACTATATCCGTAACCTCGCGCCCTACATCGTCGACGAGCCGCCGGGGCTTTTGGGCGACGACACCGCGCCCAACCCGTCGGAAGCCTCGCTCGCCGCGCTCGGCTCATGCCTTGCCGTCGGTCTGCACGCCAATGCGGTTCACCGTGGCTGGATCGTCAACAAGCTCGAGCTCGAGCTCGAAGGCGACCTCAACATCACGGCCGTGTGGGGCACCGGCGACGTCAGCGAGAAGCCGGTCGGCTTCACCGACGTCCGGGTCAAGGTCGACATGGAATGCGAGGACGTTCCGAAAAGCGAGATCGACGCGCTGGTGGCCCACGTCAAGAAATGGTCGCCGGTCGCCAACACCTTTACCCGGCCAGTCAATCTCGAGGTCAGCGCCTGATCGTCGAAGCCTTTGAGAAGCGGAGGGTGTGATGGGTTCATTGGCGGTATCGCGATTGGCGGACGACGAAGACCTCTCATCGGTATCGATCGCCGAAGAGGTCGCGATCATCGCGCGCAAGAACCTTGCGCCGCAGGCTGCGGCCATCGACGCCGGCACGGTCTATCCGGAAGAACTGCTCCGCCGCCTTGGCAAGGTCGGCGCCTGGGGCAGCCATCAAGTAAAGAATGGCGCGGCCGATCTGCGCTGCGCCATTCAATCGATGGCCGCGCTCGGCGAGGTCTGCGGCGCCACCGCCTTCATGGCGTGGTGCCAGAACACGCTGGTCTGGTATGCCGCGAATTCCGACAACCCGAAACTGACCGCGAAATTCACCGACAAATTCGCAAGCGGGCAGGTGCTCGGCGGCACCGGGCTTTCCAATCCGATGAAGAGTTTCTTTGGCATCGAGAAACTCAAATTGAAAGGCAAGCAGGTCGACGGCGGCTATATCGTGCGCGGCGCGCTGCCCTGGGTCTCCAACCTCGGCCCCGACCATTTCTTCGGCACCATCTTCGAGCGCGAGGATGAACCGGGCGCCATCGTGATGTTCCTCGCCGATTGCTCCGATCCGGCCGTCACGTTGCAGCCGTGCAAGCCGTTCCTTGCGATGGACGGCACCGGCACCTATGGCGTGCAATTCCGCGATCTCTTTGTGCCGGACGATCTGATCCTTGCCGAACCGGCGGGGCCGTTTGTCAAAAAAATCCGCGCTGGCTTCATCCTGCTGCAGGCCGGAATGGGCCTCGGCCTGATCAAGGATTGCATCGCGATCATGGACGAGGCCAGTGGCTCGCTCGGCCACGTCAATCAATACCTGCCGCAGCAACCGCTGCACTTCCAGGATCTGCTTTCCGACCTCGAAGCCGAGACCATGGCGCTGGCGCGCGATCCCTTCAATGCGGACGACAGCTATTGGCGCCGCGTTTTGGCGCTGCGCTTGCGGCTCGGCGACGCCAGCGTCGCGGCTGCGCATGCGGCGATGCTTCATTGCGGCGCGCGCGGTTACCTCAGGAGTCACCGCGTCCAGCGCCGCCTGCGCGAAGCCTACTTCGTCGCCATCGTCACGCCCGCCACCAAGCAGCTGCGCAAGATGCTGCAAGACGTTTGAATTTGCGCGTGAAGCCAGAAGGATTTCCGATCGACCCTAACTGCAACCCAAAAACAGGAGAGGCCTGCCATGACGGACGTTCTGATTTCTGCCAGCGAACTCGCCGATCTCTTCAAGAAGGAGCCGTGTGTCATCATCGACACCCGCAATCCCGACGCCTATGGCGTCGGGCACCTCCCCAATGCCGTGAATGTGCATGAGATCTTCACTTTTCTTGCGACCTCCACGCCCGAAGGCATGCACGAGTTGAAGACCAAATTCGCCAATGCGTTCGGAAGCGCCGGACTGTCCGGCAAGGAAACCGCCGTCATCTACGAGCAGTCGATGAACTCCGGCTTCGGCCAATCCTGCCGCGGCTATTATCTCCTCGAGATGCTCGGCTATCCCAAGATCAAGGTGCTGCATGGCGGCTACGATGCCTGGGCGGCCGCGGGCCTTCCGGTCACGCAAGACGTGCCGACGCCGGCGAAGGCCTCGTTCTCGATTGTGCCCGATGCCGCCGACATCCTGATCGACGCCAAGACCATGCTGGCCGCGGTCGGCAAGCCCGGCATTGCGCTGCTCGACGTGCGCGACGTCGATGAGTGGATCGGTGAAAGCTCCTCGCCTTACGGAAAGGATTTCTGCCCGCGCAAGGGCCGCATCCCCGGCGCCGTCTGGCTCGAATGGTACCGCATGATGAAGCCGACGGCCGAGGGCCCGCGGTTCA
>JBATYU010000278.1:0-1870 GCA_049674245.1 Bradyrhizobium sp.
GCATCGATCCGTTCATAATCCAGGCTGAGCTCGTGGCAACACCAGAGCACCTTTTGAACATTGATTGAGTTAGTCCGGCCCCAAATCCTGAGCATTCACAGCGCCGAATGATCGCGCACCGCCTCGCGGAGTGCGGCCTTGAGATCAAGGAAACGCTTGTCGAGAGCTGCTGGATCCTCGCGATTCAAGACGATCATTTTGGCGCGCGCTTCGCCGCCGCGAATGACTTCAAAGGCGTCTTCCTCGATGCCTGCGATAACCGCGTCGGCAACTGCAGCGGCCGGTTCGCGGGTAAAGCCCAGCTCAGGCCCGGCGTTTGACGAGTTCATCATGGGAGTATCCGTCGCTCCCGGATAGACCGTCATGACGTGCACGCCCTCTCCTTTCAGTTCGCGGCGGAGCGATTCGCCGAACTTCGCAAGGCCAGCCTTGACCCCGGCATAGGTCGCGTAGAACGGCGCGGCAACGAGCGCGATACCCGAGGTGATGTTGACGACGAGACCATCGGCGCTCGCCCGCAAATTTGGCAACGCCGCGCGAGTGAGCAGGATCGGCGCCACCAGGTCAACCTCGATCATGGTTCGGATCTCGGCTTCCGTTGTATCCTCCAGCCGGCCAGCCCTGACACCGCCCGCATTGTTGACCAGAATGTCGAGACTGCCGAGCTTCTCGATCGCAAATTTGAGCGTCGTTTCCCGCCCCTTTTTCGTGCCGACGTCCGCGGCGACAAAGTCAACCTGCCCGCCACCTGCGCGAAGCCTTTCCGACGCATTGCCCAGAATGTCCGGCCGCCGGCCGGTGATGACAATGTGCGCGCCTTTTGCCAACATGGACGCGGCAATCGCAAATCCGATACCGCTGGATCCTCCCGTGATGAGAGCCCGTTTTCCCTGAAGTTTCATCGTTGAACTCGCTTGTTGCTGTGAATATTTCTTGAGACCGGAATCGATCAGCTCGCAACCTTCGGGTAATTCGACGGGAACAGGGCGCGCCGGGTCTCTTCGTCTACCTCCTTCTTGAACGCATGGTCCTTTCCGACCGCGCGGGCTTTCGCCACTGCCGGCCGCGAATCGATCGCGCGGAACCAGCGCTCCAGGTTCGGAAAGGCCCTCAGCGGGTCGGTGTCGCCGGGTAATACGCGCGGCGCCCGATCGAGCCAGCCCCACGCCGAAATGTCGGCGATCGAATACTCCTTCCCCACGATGAAGTCTCGTCCTTTGAGATGCTCGTCGAGCACCTCATAATGACGTTCGATTTCACGGCGATAGCGGTTCACCGCATAGCCGAGCTTTTCCGGCGCTGCATGCTGGAAATGAACGGCCTGTCCCGAGAACGGCCCGAGGCCGGTTGCGATGAAAAACAGCCATGACAACAATTCCGGCCTGTCGGCCGGTGAGCCGATCAGGCGTCCCGTCTTCTCGCCGAGATAAAGCAGGATCGCGCTTGAATCGAATACCCGCGCTTCCTTGCCACCCGGCCCTTCGGTATCGACGATGGCCGGGACCTTGCCGTTCGGATTGATGGCGCGAAATGCCGGCGTGTGCTGTTCGCCCTTGCTGGTGTCGACCGGGACCAACTGGTAGGCCAAGCTGGTCTCTTCGAGCATCAGGGCTACTTTTGCGGGATTGGGTGTTGGATGGAAGTAGAACCGTATCATGCGCTTTCTCCCGTCGCCCTCAGTGATGTTTTTCGCGAAGGCGTCATTAGCAAGAACGGACGATCCCGCCCTTTGCGTTTTAGATCACCCGCTCTATATTGCATCAGAGGAAACTTCTGGCAACAGCACGCTTTTGTGATCGGAAAAGCGGCTACGCTGCAGACCGACATCGGAACTTTTGACGTGGCCGCATCAGATGGTATTGCTATTCCC
>JBATYU010000279.1:0-4210 GCA_049674245.1 Bradyrhizobium sp.
TGCTTCCGCCGGGCGCGGCCTTGGCAACGGCACTGTGGTGGCGCGCAGGGTTCCGCGCAACCTCGGCGGGCGGTCTCCGAACAGGTCCCCCCAAATGCCGGCGGCGGACTTTCGCGCTTGAGCCGGCCCGGCTTGCACACCGAGCGCCAGCAACAGCGCCGCGACGGTAATAGTCGCCGCCTGCCCGCGGCCGAACCGACCAAAAGGCCATTTGCGGCTGGCGTTCTCCGCGCTAAAGTTCATGTCAATTCCGCAATCGCAGCCGAACCGCTTCCATCGGAAGCGGCCCTGCGCAAGTAATAACACCCGAGGAGGGACACCCGTATGCTTGGTTTGATGCAAGATTGGCCATTGCTTTGCCACCGGATTATCGAACATGCGGCGACCATTCATGGTTCGCAGGAGGTCGTCACGCGCTCGATCGAAGGCCCGATCCATCGCACCAATTATAGAGAAATCCGCGACCGCGCATTGAAGGTCTCGCAACGGCTCGACCGCGACGGCATCAAGCTCGGCGATCGCATCGCCACCATCGCCTGGAACACCTGGCGCCATCTTGAAGCCTGGTACGGCATCATGGGCATCGGCGCGATCTGCCATACCGTCAATCCGCGGCTGTTCCCCGACCAGATCGCCTGGATCATCAACCATGCGCAAGACCGGGTGGTGATGACCGATATCACCTTCGTGCCGATCCTGGAAAAGATCGCCGACAAGCTTCCAAGCGTGGAGCGCTATGTCGTGCTCACCGACAAGGCGCATATGCCGCAGACCACGCTGAAGAACGCGGTCGCCTATGAAGACTGGATCGCGCAGGCGGACGGCAATTTCAAATGGAAGACCTTTGACGAAAATACCGCGGCCGCGATGTGCTACACGTCGGGCACCACGGGCGATCCCAAGGGCGTGCTCTATTCGCATCGCTCCAACGTGCTGCACGCGCTGATGGCCAACTGCGGCGATTCGCTGGGCGCCAATGCCGGGGATACCATGCTGCCGGTGGTGCCGCTGTTCCACGCCAACAGCTGGGGCATCGCGTTCTCGGCGCCATCGATGGGGACCAAGCTGGTGTTTCCCGGAGCAAAACTCGACGGCGCCTCGGTCTACGAGCTGCTGGACACCGAGAAGGTGACGCATACCGCCGGCGTGCCGACGGTGTGGCTGATGCTGCTCAACCACATCGCCGCCAACAATTTGAAGCTGCCGCACCTGCGAATGGTGGTCTGCGGCGGCTCGGCGATGCCGCGCACGATGATCAAGGCGTTCGTCGACATGGGCGCGCAGGTGCGCCACGCCTGGGGCATGACGGAGATGAGCCCGATCGGCACGCTCGCGGCGCTAAAGCCTCCCTTCGCCGAAACGACCGGAGAAGCGCGGCTCGATATCCTGCAGACCCAGGGCTATCCGCCGTTCGGCGTGCAGATGAAGATCGCCGACGATGCCGGCAAGGAACTGCCATGGGACGGCAAGACGTTTGGGCGATTGAAAGTGGCTGGTCCGGCCGTGTCGAAAGCCTATTTCCGCGTCGACGCCGACATCCTCGGCAAGGACGGTTATTTCGACACTGGCGACGTCGCCACCATCGACCAGTACGGCTATATGCGGATCACCGACCGCTCCAAGGACGTGATCAAGTCCGGCGGCGAGTGGATTTCCTCGATCGAGCTGGAAAATCTCGCGGTCGCGCATCCGGCCGTGGCGGAAGCGGCTGTGATCGGCGTCTACCATCCGAAATGGGACGAACGCCCGCTTCTGATCGTGCAGCTCAAGCAGGGCGTGAGCGCGACGCGCGAGGACATCCTGAAGTTCATGGACGGCAAGATCGCCAAATGGTGGATGCCGGATGATGTCGTCTTCATCGACGGCATTCCGCATACCGCCACCGGCAAGATCCTCAAGACCGCGCTGCGCGATCAGTTCAAGGCCTATCGTTTTCCGAACGCAGCGGCGTGAGGATAGCCGTCATGCCCGGGACATAGGCGAGCGGAAGCGACGCCGTCCTTCGGACGACTATAGGCGAGCGGAAGCGACGCCGTCCTTCGGACGGCTATAGGCGAGCGGAAGCGACGCCGTCCTTCGGACGGCTATAGGCGAGCGGAAGCGACGCCGTCCTTCGGACGACTATGCCCGGGCATGACGATCTCTGAGGGTCGCCGGATCACAATCCACCCTTGAATTTGCCGCAGGTCCGTGGTCTCAAACGAGCTAGTTTGCACTTGGCGCATTTCGCCCGGGCGACGCTCCAACCCGGCAGATTTTGACTGATGGCCCGCAAGTTTTCCGCTCCCTATCAATTGGAGCCCGTGTCCGGCCTCGCCACCGGGGCGCGCAATCTCGCGGTGTTCTCGGTGGTCGCGGTGGTGGTCTCGATCCTCATCGTCCGCTTCGGTTTTCTGGAAATGAAGCCGGCGTTGGCGACGTTCTTCGGCGCGCTCGGCTGCGCCGCGCTCTCCATCCTGGTCTCGCTGGCCGCCTTTGCCGCGATCTGGCAGAATGGATCCCGCGGCATGAGCCGAATTCTGCTCGCGCTCCTGATCGACGGGCTCGTGCTGGCCTATCCGGCCTATCTCGCCCTGCAATACCGCAAGCTGCCGCCGATCCACGATGTCACCACCGATCCGATCAATCCTCCCCGCTTCGAGGCGCTGGCGCGGCTGCGCTCCGGCGACGGCGCCAACACCGCCGTCTATGCCGGGCTCTATTCGGCCGAACAGCAGCACCTGGCCTATCCGGAGATCGAACCGGTGGAACTCGAAATTCCCGTCAATCGCGCCTATGCGATCGCGCTGCAGCTCGTCAACAAGCGCAAATGGCTCGTGATCGACGAGCGTGCGCCGCAGCCGGAGCGCCCATCGGCCGCATCGAGGCGGTGGCGCGGACGCCGATCATGGGATTCCGTGAGGACGTCTCGATCCGGGTGACGCCCAACGGCGAGGATTCGCGCGTCGATATCCGCTCCTCATCGCGCTATTTCGAGAGCGATCTCGGCAGCAACGCCACCCGCATCGCCAAATTGATCGACGACATCAATACCGCCGCCGATACCGACAACCTCAAGCCGATAAAGAAGGTGGTGCCGCCGCCCAAGGCGCCGGCAAAGACGGTGAAGAAGTGAGGGGCGAATTGGGAATAGTAAGGGGGCGAATGGCGAATAGCGAATAGTAAGAAGTAAAGTGACGCTGGCCGGACCTTATTTCGCTACTCGCTACTCGCTATTCGCCTCTCAACTCGCCAATCTATACGTCCCGCCGATCACCGGATCGCCGTCGGTCACGACGATCCCGCGCGCGACCAGGTCCTCCAGATGCGCCAGCACGGAATAGCCGGCCGCATTCAATAGCCGCGGGTCGATGCCGATATAGATCGCGCGCACCATGGTGGGGATGTCGGCCTCGCCCTTGGCGAGGCGATGCAGGATCGAGGCTTCGCGCGCCTGGCGATGGCGGATCAGGAAGCGCACATAGTGCGGTCCGTCCGCAATTTCCGGGCCGTGGCCGGAAAAATACAGATCCTCGCTCCGTGCCGTCAGCCTTTCCAGCGAGGCCATATAGTCGATCATCGATCCGTCCGGCGGCGCCACGATCGAGGTCGACCAGCCCATCACGTGATCGCCGACGAAATTGATCTTCCGCTCGGGCCAGGCGAACGCCAGATGATTGGCGGTATGGCCGGGCGTCGCCACCGCCTCGAGCTTCCACCCCTGCCCCTCGACCACCTCACCGTGGCGAAGGGCGACATCGGGCATAAAATCGCGGTCGGCGCCGGATTCCGGATTGTGCTTCTCGCTCTCGAAGCGCGGCCGCGATGCGCGGTGCGGCCCTTCGGCGTAGACGGTGGCGCCGGTTAAGGCCTTGATCCTTTTCGTGTTGGGTGAATGGTCGCGGTGGGTATGGGTGACCAGGATATGCGTGACGGTTTCGCCGCGCACCGCGTCAAGTAGCGCCGCCGCATGCGCCTCATTGTCGGGACCGGGATCGATGATCGCGACCTTGCCCCGGCCCACGATGTAACTCACCGTGCCGGTGAAGGTGAACGGGCTCGGATTGTTGCAGAGCACCCTCCGCACCCCGGGGCGGACTTGCTCGACGATTCCGGGTTTGAGCGGGAAGTTGCGATTGAACGGGACGTCGTCGTTATCGGCCATGGGCGATGCTCGGTTTCAAGTGCCCGTCATCCTGAGGTGCGAGCTCTTGCGAGCCTCGAAGGATGG
>JBATYU010000280.1:0-1704 GCA_049674245.1 Bradyrhizobium sp.
CACAGGGTCTGGTTGATCACGGCGGTGGGGCCGCCGCCCTGGGCGATGACGATCGATGGCATGGATCCTCCATGACGTATTTCTTGCTAGGCGGCCCGCGGACTGTGAGAGACGATTGAAGCGAAGATTGGCCAGTCCTGCAATGGGCTGTGGGGCCTGCAGCGAAAGGATCTTTGCATCTACGTCTTGCTAACCGTGCTAAAGGTCGCGCTTAGGAATGTCCGCCTTGCGCCACGAGCGGTCATACAATGTCTGGCAAGCTGAGGCTGCTCCCACTAAAATGTTTGGCTCAACGAACGAGCCAGTGTGCCGCGCAGCGTCAGCGGAATGCGGCGTCAAGAGCAAGGCACCAAAATGAACCAGGTGAATGCCAGGCACGAGATTATTCGGGAATGGCGATCGCTTCCGAAGGAGCTGAGAGAAACGGACGAACAAGCCGCAGCGTTCGCGATGCAGATAAAAGACAAATACAAATTCTCTAGCGACAGCGCTGACCGCTATCAAACCGTCAAAGATTGGCTGCTGCGTTACCTATCGATTACACGCGGGCTGGTGCGAAATGCTGAAGGCGAAGGGAAAATGAGCGGCAACGAGAAAACCACCGATCCCGGCCTCTCGGCTGCTGAGCGGAAAACTCTCAGAAGCCGCGAGGCAGAAGAAGCGATCGCGGAGCATGAAAGCGCTCAGAAGACATTTCATGAAAATCGGGAGCGGCTGCGGGAAGAACGTCTCAGGCGGGAAGCAGCGGCGGGGCCGATGCTTTATCCGGCCCCAGAGCTTCCAGACGACACCCCCGTCGAGAACGTCCGATTTGCTACCAGGATAAGGAAGGCACTCCATGCCGCGGGCATGAAGACGATTGGGGACGTGCGTGAAGTTTCCGACGCTGCGCTGCTTAGCCTTCCAGATTTCGGTAGCGGTTCGCTATCTTATCTTCGTGAGGCCCTTGGTCTCCCGTCAACCGATGGCGTGTGTCCAAAGATCAAAAAGCCCACCTGATTTGCGGCGATGCTAAGCCGGTCGGGCGGCTTGCGCGGGCCACTTACCCGTGTTTGAGCCCATGCGCGATAGCTGCTGTCGCAAGATCAGAGGCGGCAGTATGAGAGGCCTTTCCACTGGTCCCATGACTCAAGGAGCCAATGGAGGGAAGGTGCTCCCTTCCGCAGGCTTCCGTTGTCCGGTTTGCGATCCATTCCGCGGTTTTATTCCATCATCGGCCGGCCGATCCAAAGCCTGTTGAGCCAACGCACTGCCAAGTCGGGCTGCTTCTCGCCTTGCAAGCGCGCTAAGGCCTCCTGATAAGGGCCCACCGCCCGCAGGCGCATTGGAAGTCGAGGATAGAGGCGCCGGATCAGCGCGAGCGCCAAGTTCATGCCACGTTGTTCACGTTCGCCGAAGACCAATCCGAATTCCCCGCGTAACCG
This sequence comes from Bradyrhizobium sp., assembly GCA_049674245.1. Lineage (GTDB taxonomy): Bacteria > Pseudomonadota > Alphaproteobacteria > Rhizobiales > Xanthobacteraceae > Bradyrhizobium. The sequence continues at coordinate 1,425 of JBATYU010000280.1, forward strand.
CTCTGGCAGCGAGTGGGTCGTCAGCGCTAGATACCACTTCGGCGCGCGCAATTTTGTCGCGCGACCGGAGAAGATTTGCTCCGCAATCTTGCGGGCGGCGGGGCTGACCGTGAGAATATCCGACCGCAACATCGCCTCATTGTAGGCAATGAACGCCGTCCAGTTTGATGGTAAATCGGCTTGCCAAACGCCGAATAACGCCGCGAACAGCCGGGCCTCGACCCAGTATTTTTCACGCTCGCTATCCGTGAGCGCAGGCAGGACGAGATCATGTGTCAAC
>JBATYU010000281.1:0-3012 GCA_049674245.1 Bradyrhizobium sp.
CAAGCCGCAACTTCGACTTGAACGGTGAGGCCAGGACGGCCAGAACGAAACAGAGCAGCCCAATCATTCCGCCAGCTTAGGCGATTCTATCACGTCATCAACTCGGATGAGGTTTTCGGTACACACAAGCCATCTGCGGATGAGAGTTGGCGTCGTCAGAACACGCGCTCGGCGCTGCTACTCATCGTTCCCCCGGCCACCACGTTGAGGGCGGATCGCTCGCCGTGATCTTGGTCGCGCGTAGTGCCACCAGATGGCTGCGCTTGTAGGGGTAGCCCCGGACCTGCGAACAATCCTTGCAGCGCATGTAGCGTTCGAGTTCGTGGACCGGCGTCGTCTTCGGTCGTCGCACGATGTCGAGGGCAACGGTCTGATGCGTGTTGCAGCCAAGGCATTTCACTTCGAGATAGCCAAACCCGGCATTGAGCGCGTCGTCGAGCGCGGGCGACGGCTGCGCCGGACCCTGAAAATCGAGCATGCGCTTGTTCCAGGCCGCGACGGCGAGCCGGTCAGCCTCCTGGCGCGCTTCCGTCGCGCGCTCTGCAGCCGCCCGGACCGACGAGCCGTAAAGCGTCTCGCGTGATTTGGTGCCCATACGCGAGAAGAGGATCGCCGGGCCGCGCGGGAGAGGCAAGCCGCTACAGATTGCGGTGGATGACGTGACGGGCACAATGGAGGCAACGCGCGACACGCCCGGCACCGGCTCAACCGCGCCATTGGCGGCGGTGAAGGACCATTTGGACCTGCTGTCCTCTGACGATTATCAGGCAATTTCGGAAGACTGCAACTCGGCGGCTAACTGATCGAATTGATCGGAGCCATATTGATGCCCTGCGGCATTAGTGATGTGAACCTGCCATCCTTCTTGCAAGAGCGTCTTGGCTTTCTCAACACAGACCGTTGGTCTGATCCGGACTGTTGTGATCGTCCGTCCATTTTTGGACGCTTGGATCGTGAAAGCCGTCATCTCGCATCACTCTTGTGCCACGACCATAGGTGAGGAAACAACTTCGATTGGGACCACCGTGTTCGGGCCGGTTGTTCGCTGGCACCCCGACGAGGCTGCTCCGATTGGGGGGCGGGGGGGAGCGAAGCAGCCTCATCGAAGGCTCGCGCTGTCCTATGCTAGGAGAGGCTCTCCAGCACAGTGCCCGGCATGAGATCAAAGATTTCCACGGGGCACCATTGTCCTCATGGCCACTGTCCTCATGGCCACTCAATTGAGGCACCTTAAAAACAGGTCTTTCGCCGGTTCCCACTGCCTCATGCCGCCGATAGCAACGTGAACCTGTACCACTTCACCGGCCTCGCGAACGTCGAGGCGATCAAGCGCGATGGACCATGTTCCTTGATCTATCTCAATACACTCGGAATTACGCCTTCATGATGGTCTCTGTCGGTGCCACCCATTGAGGTAACCGCGCCGTATTGAGATGACGGAGCGCAATGTCATGGCCAGCGAACGGAACCAGTCGAAAGCGACAGAACGGGACGAGTGCCCCGCTTCGGGTAACTCAGCCGATTTCATTGTTCTTGATGACACTAGGCCGCCACCTCGTATCGAGTTGGGGCGCGAGCGAATGCTCTTGAGCAGGCTGTATCTTGGCCTGATCCAGACCATGAATGACGATTACGGTGCAGAGTTCGCAAAACATAGCGATAGCGCGACCTATCGAACCATTGGGATTTACGTCTTTTTGCGCACAGTCACGTGTTCGCCAGTGCGGGCGAGCACGATTGCGCAGGTTCTCAAGATACCTCGCGCGACGGTGCTTAGGCGGCTAAATGACATGGAGAAGCTAGGTTACGTTGAACACGTCGGCAACGCCTACCGCATGACCGACAAGGTCAACATTCCGGACCTGAAGCAAAAGCTCCAAAAGCGGATCGATATGATCCTGGCGACAGCTAGGGAATTGTCGAACCTTAATATCGCACATTCCTCGCTTGACTAGCGATCTAGCTTTTTCCCGCGATACAGCGGACGTGATTGGCCACCGTCTTCGGGCCGAACGCATCAAATTATTTCTGGTCTGGACGGTCGGGGGATGCCGGGGAGGGAAAAATCGACAGAAAAGCATGCTTTCTAGTCAATGATCCCGGTAGGAAGGCCGCACGACCGAAATCGCCAAGGTCAGCGAACACACTCTCTCCCTGGGGCGGCAAGCGATCCAACGCAAATCGACTGCGACGATGATGCAAGCTCGGACCTTCGTGGCTCACCCTACAGTTGCCATATTGCCACTCGGTGCCCGCTAGATGCCGCGCGCCGTCGCGATGTCCTGAAGGGTTTCGCCGGAAACTTCGGCTGCTACCGTTCGCTCGCTGCGGTCGGGTAGAAGCTGTTTATCCAGTTTTGCTTTAAGAACCGCGCTCCCGGCGCACGCACCTCCTTTGACATATATCAATCGAGTGCCCGTTTTTATCGTCCACCCAAACAGAGCCGGTTGGTCTGGGCACATCTCACGCTGGCCGAGTGAGTGAGGGGCTTTCGCATCTTTTTTTGGGAGAATGACCTATGATGAAGAGTATCTTGGTAATTGGTGCCGTACTACTTCTCTCCGCACCGGTCGCGATGGCAAAGGAGCGGTCAATTGGGGTCTGTGCGGCCGACGTCAAGGCAAAATGTGCGGAAGTTAAGCCCGGCGAGGGCCGCATTAAAGACTGCGTGAAAACACACGCCGCGGAATTTTCCGACATGTGTAAGGCGAGGCTTGCGCGGGTCGCTGAGATGAGCAAAGGCTGCACGCCTGATGTAAAGGAAAGTTGCCCTGACAAGGAACGAAGTTGCATCCTGAAAAATCTTGGCAACTTCAAAGACCAATGCAAGGAGGCGCTCGCGCAGTCAGTGGCCGGGACAAAATAGAAGTCCACACGAGCGCTCGACCTAGATCAAACCTCCCGTTCATCTACGTGAACGAAGGCTCCTTCGACGGCAGGCACGGTTCTATGAAGCCGGAGGGACGCCGACGCTGGACCATGGCCGGAGGATAGTTTGGGTTAAGGATTGCC
>JBATYU010000282.1:0-3578 GCA_049674245.1 Bradyrhizobium sp.
CGATCGAGCCGGGCCAAGCCCTGTTCGCGGCTCGGCCAGCGAAACCTCCAGAGCGGAAACAGCACGCCAAGCGCGAGCGCCAGGAACAAGCCGAAGCCGACGATGCGCGCAACGAACGGCAGCGCCAGCCACAGACCGGCCCAGGACACCACCAGAAACAGCCCGGTGACGGTCAAAAGCCGCGCCAAGTGCGGCCAGCCGCGTTCCCACGCAATGGCGTATCTTGCCCGTCGCAGGGCCTGCGTCAGCTTGAGCCGCGAAATGGCGTCGGGATCGCGCGCTGGTTCTGAGGGGTCGGGGGTGGCGCCGCTCAACAATCTCTCCGGGTTGACCGAATAACAGCTTAGCACAACGGCGGCCGTGAGGCACCCGTTCCTGTACGGTATCCCACACCCCAAAACACGCATAACACGAAGGCGTGACTACCCTGCTGCCTCCCCGTAACGTCGGCCGCCAAACCATCGGGAAACGTCGGAGGAAAGCTCATGGACCAGAAAACACACGACAAGGGACTGGAAATTCGCAAAGCCGTGCTCGGCGAGGCCTATGTCTCGAACGCCCTGAAAAATGCCGACAGTTTCAACAAGCCGTTCCAGGAACTGGTCACCGAATATTGCTGGGGCGCGGTCTGGGGCCGCGAAGAGCTGCCGCGCAAGACCCGCAGCATGCTCAATCTCGCGATGATCTCGATCCTCAACCGTCCCCACGAATTGCGGGTCCACATCAAGGGCGCGCTGGTCAATGGCGTCACCAAGGACGAGATCCGCGAGATCTTCATGCAGGTTGCGATCTATGCCGGCGTGCCCGCCGGCGTCGACAGTTTTCGGATCGCGCGCGAAGTGTTCGCGGAGTTGGACAAGGGCTGAGGTCTCACCCCTCATGGTGAGGAGGCGCTCTTGCGCCGTCTCGAAACCATGAGGCCGAGATAGATTGAAATAAATCATCCTTCGAGACGGCCGCGATGCGGCCTCCTCAGGATGAGGACCATTTCCAGACTATTAAGGACAATCACCATGGACATCGGATTTATCGGCCTGGGGAAGATGGGCTTTCCCATGGCTCGCCGGCTGATCGAGGCCAAGCATCAGCTCGTTGTGTTCGACACGCGAAAAGAGGCGGCCGACAGGCTGGTCGCGATGGGTGCAAAGGCCGCATCGTCACCGAAAGAGGTCGCCGACCGCGTCGAGAGCGTGATGGCGAGCCTGCCGTCGCTGCAGGCCTCGCTCGAGGTCGCGACCGGACATAGCGGCGTGATCGAAGGCAATCGCGTCAAGCGCTTCGTCGATCTGTCCACCGTCGGTTCGCACATGGCGGTGAGGATTCACGATTTGCTCAAAAAGCGCGACATCGTGCAGCTCGACAGCCCCGTCTCGGGCGGCGTCGGCGGCGCGGAGAAGGGAACGCTTGCGGTGATGGTGTCGGGCCCGAAGGCCGATGCCGAAGCGGTGAGGCCTGCGCTCGAAATCATCGGCAAGGTGTTTTTTATCGGGGAGAAACCCGGCTCGGCCCAGACCATGAAGCTCGCCAACAATTTCTTGTCGGCGACCGCCGTGGTCGCGACCTCGGAAGCCGTGGTGATGGGCGTCAAGTCCGGGCTCGACCCCAACGTCATGATCGAGGTGATCAATGCGGGATCGGGCATGAACACGGCGAGCCGCGACAAGTTTCCGCGCGCGATCCTGCCGCGCACCTTCGATTTCGGTTTCGCGACCGGGCTGATGGTGAAGGACGTCCGGCTGTGCCTGGAGGAGATGAAGTCGCTGGGACTGTCGATGGAAGTCGCCGAAGCGGTTGGCCGGCTGTGGGAGATCGTGATCCGCGACATGGGCGCGGAGTCCGATTTCACCACCGCGATCAAGCCGATCGAGAAAGCGGCGGGTGTGGTGGTGGGTGGCGCAAAAGGAAGCCACGCGGCGAAGTGAAGCCGCGTTCCCTGGACGCTGCGCAGCCACGAAGTGGTGCGTTGCTGATCCGGGGTCCATCTTGTAACCATGGGTCCCGGCTCTGCGGCGCACCGCTGGAGAAGCGCTGCACCGCGTCCGGGACAGGATTATCACAGCCACGGCGCTGGTCTATCCATCGCGATCAACTCATCTACGTCGACGCGGGGCCGCACCACCGCGTATTGATCGCCCTTGACCAGCACTTCAGGTACTAAAGCGCGGGTGTTGTAGCTGCCGGACTGCACCGCGCCATAGGCGCCGGCGGTCATGATCGCCAGGAGATCGCCGGGCTTCGGCTCGGGCAGGGTCCGCCCCAATGCGAGATAATCTCCGGTTTCGCAGACCGGGCCGACCACGTCGGCGACGATCCGGTTCGCACCGGGCGCGGGCTGAACCACCGGCAGGATGTCGTGATGGGCCTCGTAGAGCGTCGGGCGGATCAGATCGTTCATCGCGGCGTCGATGATGACGAAATTCTTGGCCTCGCCATGCTTCACATAAATCACGCGGGTAACGAGGATGCCGGCATTGCCGACGATCATCCGTCCCGGCTCGAACATCAGCGTGCAGCCGAGATTATGCGTCACCCGCTTGACCATCGCAGCATAAGCATCGGGCGCGGGAGGAGCTTCGCGATCCATGTAATAGGGAATGCCTAAGCCGCCGCCGAAATCGACATGGGAGATGGTGTGGCCGTCGGCGCGCAAGGTCTGCACGAAATCGGACAATATCCTGAAGGCGGTTTCCATCTTGCTGAGATCGGTGATCTGGCTGCCGATATGCACGTCGGCGCCGGTCACCGCGATCCCCGGCAGTTTTGCCGCGCGGGCATAGACCGCGCCGGCGCGGCTCAACGGGACGCCGAACTTGTTCTCGGACTTGCCGGTTGCGATCTTGGCGTGGGTGCCGGCATCGACGTCGGGATTGACCCGTATTGAAATGCGCGCGGTCCTGCCCGTCTCGACCGCCAGCCGCGACAACAGTTCGAGCTCGGGCTCGGACTCGACGTTGATGCAGAGAATGTCGGCTGCGAGGGCCGCGCGCAGCTCCGCTTCTGTCTTGCCGATGCCGGAGAACAGGATTTTTTGCGGCGGGATGCCCGCGATAAGCGCGCGCTTCAGTTCACCGCCCGAGACCACGTCGGCGCCGGCGCCAAGCTTTGCCAGCGTGCGCAGCACCGATTGGTTGGAATTGGCCTTCATGGCGTAGCACACCAAAACCTTCTCGCCGGCGAAGGCCTCGGTGAACACGCGGTAATGCCGCTCCAGCGTCGCCGTCGAATAGCAATAGAACGGCGTGCCGACCGTATTGGCGAGATCGGACAGATTGACCGCCTCGGCGTGAAGAACGCCGTTGCTGTAGTCGAAGTGATTCATGACGAGTGCCGCATTTCGATTTGAAGTTCCTGATCGAACCTGCCGCTCATGGTGCAGGAACTTCAGATCGGCGTCACTGGTGATCCGGCCCGGGCAGCGGATCGAGAACGAACGACCGTTTACTGCCTTTCGGAGCGAGCGGCGCCTCGCCCCGGTAATTCGGATTGAACACGCTCGGCCTGCTCGCAGCCTCGGTTTCGCTGTCGGCGGCCGCGGCAGCCGACGGCGACGTCGCGCTCGGCGGCAGGTCCAAGGGCCC
>JBATYU010000283.1:0-2048 GCA_049674245.1 Bradyrhizobium sp.
TACGTCGTATTGGCGCGCCAAGGTTGCAACGATCAGAAGTACCAAAACTTCTGCAACAGGGAGGGTGTATAATGAAAGCTAGTGAAGGAGACAGACGACTATCCTTAAGGTATTTGGCTGCCGCGCCGGTGGCGATTGGATTGTTTGCGGCGTCGCCCGCCGCCGCCGCCTCAACGTGCTCTCAACTAGCCAGTAAATTCCACCGGCCGAATACAACGATAACAACCGCGCAGACTGTTCCGGCTGGAACGTTCACCGCGCCGGACGGCGAAACGTTCACGGGGTTGCCGCAATTCTGCCGGGTGGCAGGATTTACGACGCCAACCAGCGACTCGCACATCCAATTTGAGGTGTGGGTGCCGGAGTCGGGATGGAACTTGAAGTATATTCAGGAGGGCTGCGGCGGGTTCTGTGGATCGATCACCTACAGCAACATGGCCGAGCCGCTACGCAGAGGTTATGCCGTTGCGGCGACTGACGATGGTCATGAGGCCGGTGGCACCGACGCTTCCTGGGCCGCAGGTCATCCTCAAAAGGTGGTCGATTTCGGATATCGAGCACTCAAGGAGACGACCGATGTTGCCAAGGACATTATCCTGGCATTCAAATCGAGCGGCGCTCGTCGCTCTTACTTCATGGGCTGTTCCGATGGCGGCCGCGAAGCGTTGATGGAGGCGCAGCGATACCCGCAGGACTTCGATGGGATCGTTGCCGGATCGCCAGCGAATTATTGGACCCACTTGTTGACCGGGTTTGTCTGGAATCAGAACGCGCTTACCGCAACCGCCAGCGGCGATCTTTCCCAAGCTGACCTAAATGTCGTCAGCAGTTCTATGCTAGCACAGTGCGCCGGACACGATGGCGGGTTGAGTACGGATCAATTCCTGAACAATCCGCCGGCCTGTCGCTTCAACCCGGACAAGCTGTCGCTGGCAAAGGACAAAATCGAGGCCGTCGAGAAGATTTTCTCGGGGCCTCCTGGGATCTTCCCAGGCTATCGTGTGACCGGAGACGAGGCCAGTAACCCAGCTAACTGGCCGGCATGGCTGACAGATACCGGCAGTCCAGCCAATGCATTGCAGGAAGCGTTCGGAGATAACTACTTCCAGTACATCGTGTTTCCGAACTCTGGGTGGACCCCGCACACTTATAGTATCGAAGAAAATGCTCACCAGGCGGACGTTCGGACAGCGGCGATTTTGAATTCCACTGATCCAAATCTACGTCCCTTCAAACAGCATGGGGGCAAGTTGATCCAGTATGTGGGCTGGGGCGACACCGCCATCTCACCTGAGAACGACATCAATTACCATAATGCCGTAACTCAAGAGATGGGTGGCCGCGAAGAAACCCGGGAGTTCTATCGTCTCTTCATGGTGCCAGGGATGGCCCACTGCGGTGGCGGACCCGGTCCGAATGCGTTCGGTCAGCCGTTCTCGGTCAACGGACCGAAGCCCTCTGATGCCTCGGACGACATTCTCACGGCCCTCGATCAATGGGTCGAACAGCAGAATGCGCCCGATAAGATCATCGCGACGAAATACGTGAATGACGATCCGACGCAGGGCATCGCGTTCCAGCGACCGCTTTGTCCGTTCCCGCAAATTGCGCAATACAAAGGGACTGGCAGCACGACCAGCGCTGCGAGCTTTGCGTGCGTCAGACCAGATCATGACGATCACGATAAGGAAGCGAGCAATCGCTGAGCTTGGAGAACGGCCGCGGGCGCCCAACGGCCCCGCGGCCGGTCGGCTTCATGCGAAGCTAGACGGTCGTTGAGTTAGTGCCAGGGTTTCCATCCGCTGTTGGCACAAAGCGTCAGTTATTGCGGTGTAGCGAGATGTCCGGAGTCAGGTGAACACCGGAAGTGACCGGCACACGGCCAAAGTGTCGCTTTTGACCCAACTGAGAGTGCGCCAGGAAGCTGGCAAAGAATAGGAGGTGAAAGTCCCCCACGGGGAAGGTCTAGCCAACCGCCCCGACCCCGAGTGATGCACGAGGTTCTGCCCGTGAGGGCAGCCGTGAAGCGTTCACAGGGGAGACCACGG
>JBATYU010000284.1:0-4493 GCA_049674245.1 Bradyrhizobium sp.
GATATGCGCACGTCCTTCGATAGCCGCGATGACAGGCACACGTATGTTGGCTATGTTTTCCAAAACCTGACTGCCTTCGTCGTGAATCTGGCTCCAAACGCCGGGATCGGAAACATCGCCAAAAGAGTTCCAATCGACCCCAATAATGAAGTCGCCATCTGCACCCGTCAGTATGACGATCTTGTTTGCTCGATCTTGCGCAATCCGGTGAAAAGCATCCACGACCTCCGTATGGTGTTGTGCCGAGAAAGTGCACGGCCCGCCATTGCTGTGAAATTCAACAACCAGCACGCCCTTGGCATCTCGCGTCATCTTCATTGTGCGATAGGCGCCGAAGTACTCAGCTTGATGGGTTTGCATAGCACTCTCCTTGGATTGCTTCGCTTTGCTCGTAATGACGTTTCAACTGGATCGGAGTTTCGACCGGATCGGAGTTCGCATGGATGGTTCCAACACCGCCGCGTAGGCTTAATCTGCTGGTGACAGACATAGAGAACCTCGCCTCATCGTGCTTTTTGAAAATTGCAGCGCTTTTTGCGAAATTGCAGCGTCTTGCGCATGGGACCTCCCGCCAATGCATCATCTTGCGCCCGCGCCTGGAAGCTCGCGAAAGCGGAGCTGCCGCGAGTGTTACCGAACCAAATATGACATTCCGCCGACGATAAGGACGACGATGAGAATCAGACCCATCTCAAGCAGAGCCTTTTGGAACGCGACGCTTATCTTCACTGCGCGCAGTGCTGCTACTTCATGATTGATAGGAAGGCCAGTGTTCAGCGCACTCGCGAAACCGAGTCGGGGCCTAGCGGCGCCAAAACGGCAGTCGCGCTGCTTCACTACGCGCTAGCGAGACGAAACTCGCAGCAAATTCGTAAAAGATTGCACTCGAGGCTGAGGCTTAGTGTCTTATCGAGCGGCCAAACAGCGCCGCGCGATGGCAAATTGGGTCATAGCGATGTCTTCACAATCGGGTGTCCACGCGGCGGATCGAACTTATCTGTACCTCGCGGAATTTTTGCACCGGGTTCACAATGAACATACGTGTGCAATCTCGCTGGCCAACCGCCTCGCAGCGAGATCAGCTCACGAAGAGACCAAAACTGCGCTTCGCCAAATCATCAACCGTCTGCACGCCTTGGCTGCGTCACATCAAATCTTACGACCGCCCTTGACGGCTGCGTCTGCTGATCTGAGTGCCAATCTGATTCAGCTTTGCCACGCCATGACTTCGTCCGGACTTGCGGAGCGCGATATTGAATTGCATCTGGCAGTTACAGAGCCTGTCATGCTCGATGCCAAACGTTGTTGGCGAGCAGAGTTGATTATCTCGGAGCTCATCACGAATGCCTCGCGCCACGCGTTTACGTTCCAGACAGGCCGAATTTCTGTCACGGTTGAAACCGCGGCCGGGCAGATCATTTGCCGCGTAAGCGATGATGGCTCGCCCACCGCAACCTTGAAACGTGGTCTTGGAAGCGAACTGATTGACGCTCTTGCGGCCGATCTCGATGGGTACGTCGAGCGTATTCATAAAGCGTCCGGAACGACCATAATGCTTTTCTTCCCCCAAGATCTCGATGAGCCACCAACTGAAGAGGTCAAAAATCATGCCTACAGCCAAAGCTGTCGCGGGCACAACGCTGTTGTCGCCGACTGATCACACGCTGATTCTAGTCGATTTTCATGCGCAGATGGCGTTCGCCACGAAGTCGATCGATGGCATCGCGTTGCGCAACAACGCGGCCCTCGTCGCCAATGCCGGCCTTGTCGGCGCTCGGCCAGAGCTTCGAGGTCCACGTCATTGCCATGCTTGCGGCGACGTTTCTGAGGAAGCGCACGAGCGCGCCATGGCCCGCATGGTGCAGGCCGGAGTGCGGCCGATGACGGCGCTGCAATACCTCCTCGAACTGCAGCGCGACTGGGCGCGCAGCGAAACCTACGCGATGACGACATCAGTGGCGGCCGTATTCGGCGGCGCCTACGGGCTCGGCCTGATCTACGCCAAGACCATGCTCGGCCCGAAGCGCCTGGGCTGACAACCAACCTCGGGATTTTCCGAACTATGCGGCGGGCGGCATTTCCTTATCAGTCGCCACTAACTCCATTTTATGCCAGATCTTATCAGTAACGAAATCTGTTTGCGCCCGAGCGGCCGCTTTGCGCCAGATGCGGTCACTGGGTACGTATGATTGAGCGAACGCATCGCAGCCACGGGCCGCGGGGCGTTCAACTTTCTCCGCGAACGTCAGTCCGCCAGCGGATCGGGCCGCAACTGGATGTGCACGGCGCGCGGCATTGAGCCCTTGCCGCCTTCCTTGAGCCAGGGCGTGCGGTCGCCGCTTGTGCTCCACAACCCGCGGCCTTTCCACCCGGCGTTGGGATCGTCGATGCGACCGTCAAAACCCTTGGCGTAGAAGCTGAGCGGAAAGGGAATCCGGATCGTGATCATCCTGCCGTCCTTTAACGCCACAAAGCCGTCACCGAGATTGGCGGTGGACATCGGGATGTTCTCGCCTAGTCCGAGGGTGTTGTGCTGGTCGACCCAGGTGTAATAGCTCGACTCGGCGCTGTTCTCGCCGATGCCGTCGAAGCCAGGCCCGGGATACTGATAGATGGTCCAACCCTCGGGGCAATGATTGCCGGTGGCGTTCGGCCCATTGAGCGGGCCCCTGCACTTGCGGCGATCGAAGCTGCCGAGGTGGCCGCTCGACAACGACGCCCAGACCACGCCGTTCGTGTCGATATCGCCGCCGCGGATTCCAAACGCCGGCGCCGGAACATTGAATACCTCCGAGAGCCCGGTGGCCGGGTCAAATCGCAGGAACCCCGGCGTGCCGCCGAAGATGCCGACGGTGTACCAGATCGAGCCGTCGACCGGTGACGGCATCACCGCGTAAGGTCCCGAACCCGGGACGATGCGCTTGTCCTTGCTCGGATCGAGTGGCGCGTTGGGCTCGACATAATCGTCGCGCTTGCCGTTGCCGTTGGTGTCGAGCACGAACGGCGACCAGCCTTGCGACTTTGCCGCATCGCCGGTTTCGTCAAACATCTTGGTGTTGATCCAGCCAGCAACCGGGCCGGTGCCGCTGAGCCACAGCGTGTCGTTGGCGTCGTAGCCGAACTGCAGGTGGTGGGTGGCAAAGCAGGTGTCGATGAAGCTGTACTTCATGGTCTTGGGATCGAGCATCGCCACCTGGCGCGCCGACTTTTCCAGCGGGAACACCTTGGCCGACGGGTGGTCGGAACCCTGTTTGCAGAACGCCGGGTTATCGACACCGCGCACGGTGGCGGAGAGCCAGAGCCGGCCCTTCTCGTCGAACATGGAGTTGTGGTTGTTGGCTCGCGTATCCCAGAGTTTTTGCTCGCCCCAATAGGCCGACGGCTCCAGCGGCTTCACGCTGGCAGCATGTCCGGGACCCAACGATTCCGGCATCTCGGGGTCCGCGACCGGCATCTTGAAGAACGACACTTTATTCGTCTTCGGATCCAGGATCGGCATGTTGTCGGTCGAATATTCCGGCGAGCCGTAAAGCGGGCCATAGGCATTGACCGTCGGATTGCGCCGGTCGGACGAAATCAGATCGTGCAGATATTTGTCTGATGTCGACCACTCCCATGAAGTGACCACGATATTGCGTTCGACGCCTTGTGGACGCGGCGGCTTGCTCTTGGGCAGTTCGCCCTTGGCGACGCGGTCGGTCCAGTCTCCGAGATATTTGAAGGGGACGCCGCCGAAATTGCCAGCAAGCTGGTTGGTCATCTGCTCGCCGGACTGCCCGGATTGAACGCGCCGCATCCAGGCAGCCTCACCGGAATCGAACTTGCCGAAAACAGCCGGTATCGTGCGGGTAGCTTCCTGGCCGAGCTGATGGCACCCGATGCAGCCGATGTTCTTCATCTGCTTCAGCCAGTCAGTCTGCGTCAGCTTTTCGGGAATGTCGCTCTTGCCGCCAAAATCGCCGGCGGGCGGAATTTTCATCATCGCATACCAGTAGATCGCCGGGTAATAATGCGCCGCCGCCGCTTCGTTCGGTGCTGGCACCGCCGTGTGATCAAGGAGCTGGCCCGGCTTTGCGGTGAGCTTGGGCGAATCCACCAGACCATAGCCGCGCACCCAAACGCTGTAAGTTGCTGCCGGCAGATCGGGCACGAGGTAGCGGCCGGAATCGTCGGTGACGACGATGCGCGCGAACTTGGTCGGCAGCTCGGTGGTTTCGGCGATTACCCAGACCCCGGCTTCGGGACCCGATGCCCCGACGACGGTGCCGCCGATGTCGGTGGCACCGACCGTTACGGCCTGCTGCGCGCAAACTGCGGTAGGGATGGCATTTGGCAGCGCCATCAAGCCGGCAACCATCGTCAACCCCGCAAGCGCTTTGGTCACGAACATGGCTCACCTCCCGGCATTGAACCGGCTCGCTGGCCAGCTTATCGTCGCCGCCATTTTAGCAAAACGGTCGGCAGCGTCCAATGGCTTGAATCAGCCTTCTACT
>JBATYU010000285.1:0-11248 GCA_049674245.1 Bradyrhizobium sp.
GGGCCGATATTTCACGTCGCCGGGCGATCGCTTCTGCCGAGTAGCGGCCATGCTTATTGGCGTGCTGATTGCCCTTAGGCGCGCCTGGAGATGGGCCGCCGTGCATCCTGCACGTACCTTGGCCATCGCTAGCGACTGGCACGGCATAGAGCAGTTTGAAGCCAATGGTTGGGACAACGAACAAGTCCATGGCTGCAATGTCCGGCGCGTGGTTATGCAAGAAGGTCCGCCATCCCTGGCTGGGCGGCCCCTGCTGTTTGACCATGTACTTGGCAACACTCGACTGCGCGACTTCAAACCCCAGCTTGAGCAGTTCGCCGTGGATGCGTGGCGCACCCCAAAGCGGATTTTCGACGCTCATCCGCCGGATCAACACACGCAGCTCTGTCTCTATCTGCGGCCGCCCTCCCAAGCGGCGCGACTTCCACTGCCAGTATCGGCGAAATCCGGCCCTATGCCAACGCACGAGCGTCTCAGGCCGGATGATTGTGAGGACCTGCAAGATTGATGGAAACCAGCGATACAGTTGGATAAAGAACCAGCGATCGTTGTCCGTGAGCCGGACGCGGCCGCGCTGCCTACGCCTTAAGACAATCAACTGATGTCGAAGCACCGCGTCCTCTGCCTCAAGCCGCATCTTCGACTTGAATGGCGAGGCGAGGACGCCCACAACGAAACAGATCAGCCCAATCATTTTGCCAACTTAGACGATTCCATCACGGCATCAACTCGGATAAGGTTTTCGGTATACACAGGTTATGAGAGCAGTGTCGCTCAGCTCAATTCCGCAGCTACACTGGACGGAGCTTGAGCAACCGTATTATTTAAGAGAGGGTGCGAAAATATCTCTAGTCTTTGTGGATGAAAAAGAAATTGCCAAGCTGCCGCAAGATGAACGGACGGCTCTTCTCAATGATATTGCCGCAAAGACGAAATTGCTAAAGATCGACGTGGCTTATGAATCAATTTATGGCGATAAAGATACGGCCACCTGGCCGATCGATCACGGAAGCGCCAAATAGAATAAGTCGTGCGATGCGAGCTTATAAGGTTTGTCGCAAATGGAAGTCAGTCGCGGACTGATAAGCAAATAGCAGAAATGGAGTCAGTTGCCGACTGATAAGCAAAGGCATAAAACCTTATCAGTCCGGCAGAGAGATGACTGCCATGGTGGCAGTCAATATCCCATAACATTCGATGTGCGTAACCTTTCCAGAAGTGCGGTCACGTTCTCGCGCCGGTTACCTTAAGCGATTCGATTGGATCCAGCGCGGATGGCCCTCTGCTGCTCTCCTCGGAAATGCTGCGCCCGCGAAAACCGGGCCGCTCGCGATACTTCCGGGTGAGTGCCGCGTGTTGACTTTCCGACGCATCCTTTAAATACTTGGTCAAACAAAATGAAAACGACGGCGCAAGAACAACGATTCAGTCTCGGGGAGGAACGCTATGCCGACTTCACGCAGGACGCTGCTGAAGAATGCCGCGGCCGCAGCAGCCGCACTCAACCTCGATTGGACGCGCGCGCGGGCGGAAGCTGAAACCGTTCGCCTCGGCGTGATCTACGATCTGACCGGTCCGTTTGCCGCGGGCGGTTCGGTCGCCTCCTCCGTCGGCACGCAGATTGCGATTGATCTCGTCAACGAGAAGGGCGGCGTCGGCGGCAAGTACAAGATCGTCCCCATCGCCGCCGATTCCCAGAGCAAGCCCGACGTTGCGATCAACGAGGCCGAACGCCTGATCAACCAGGAGAAGATCGATATCATCAACGGCATTTATGCGAGCGCGCACGCGGTCCCGCTCTCGGCCAAGGTTGAGCAGCAGAAGAAGATCCTTTGGATCACCACCGCGGTTGCGACCGCCGTATTCAAGGACAAGAACCTGCATTACGTCTTCCGCGCGCAGATCCACTCCGATCAATACGGCCAGGCCTTTGCGGGCTTCCTGACCGAGCACGCCAAGGAAAAGATCGGCATCGAGTCCAAGGACGTCAAGATTGCGCTCATTCACGAGGACGGCCCTTATGGCGTCGGCGTTGCCGCCGCGGACGAGGCATATTCGAAGCAGGCCGGACTGCAGATCGTGTTGAAAGAGGGCTATTCGGCCGCAGCCCCTGACCTCTCCGTGCTGGTGACCAAGATCAAGCGCTCCCGCGCAGACGTGATCTCGCACGCCGGATACAATCCAGACATCACTCTGTTCCTGCGCCAGGCGCGCGAGAACGGCCTGCATTTCAAGATGCTTTTTGGCAACGGCGCCGGTTACAGCCAGCTCGACAAATTGCGCACAAGCTTTGGCGCGGACATCGACAATTTCTGCAATATCGATCCGGTGCCGGCGCAATTGCTCGACCCCGCAAAGCTGGCTCCCGGCATTGGCGATCTCACGAAGATCATGGTCGAGCGCTACAAGGAGAAAACCGGAGCGACCGACGTTCCGCCGCACTGTTCGATGGGCTTCAATCAGACCTGGGTCCTGCTCAACAACGTCCTGCCCGTCGCCAAGGAGAAATACGGCGGTTTCGATCCCGAGGCGGTTCGAAAGGCGGCGCTCGACGTCGATATCCCGCCCGGCGGCACCATCCAGGGCTACGGCGTTAAATTCTTCCCTCCCGATACGCCGCTCTCGGGCCAGAACGAACGCTCGACGCCAGTGGTGATGCAAAACGCCGGCGAGCATATCTCGGTGGTCTGGCCGACCAATATCCGCACGCAAGAACCGGTCTTCCCGCTGCCGAAATCCTCGATCTACGCCACCTAGGTCGCGATGCTGCTCGCCGTCGAGTAGCTCTTTAAATGCTTTGGAGGATTCCCAGCCGTCACCGTCGCAGCGAAAGACTGCTTCACAATGTAACGCGACGACCCTCTTCGGCCGCCCAGTAGCCGGCGTAGTTGACCCTGGTCGTTTCGTAGGCCAGCGCGAGATCGGAGAGAGGCTGCCGGCCGGTCGCGGCGCATTCCATGAAATCCTGGATTTCCTGTAAATAGCCGCGCGTCCATTCCTCCTCAAGGCAGACGTATTGCCATCCGGTCTTCCGATCGACTTTTTCGGTGATATAGACGCTCGCGAGCTTCTCCTCGTTCGTCTGATAGCTCATCATGTGTGTGTTCGGTGTAATATTGGCAAACAGTGAGCCGCCGCTCGTATAGGTTTCGATGAGGTTGCGCACGCCTCCCATGATCATGTCGCCCGAAAGCACGGTCGCTTTGGTGCCATCGGAGAAGGTTACGGTAAGCGTGCCCCAATCCTCGACGTCAATCGGATTGGCCTTGATGAAGGCTCGCTCGTCAGGCCGCAGGCACGCCGAGACATTGCCGACGTCACAGATCACGCTCTTAACGCTGGCCGCCTCGCCGCGGGCTTTCGCCTCTACCTGCTTGAGATAGAGCACTGCTGAAAGCGGATGGCATCCCATCCGGATCAGGGAGCCGCCGCCGGTCATTGCCCATTGCGCCGCATGCGTCGCGTGCGAGCCGCTGTGACTCTCTTCCCCCTTCATGAACAGGATCTTGTCTTTGGTGGCCCGGAGAATCTCCACCGTCTTGGTCACCGCCGGCGCGTAGATCCAGTCTTCCGCATACATGAAGAGCTTGCCGGTTTTCTTGATCGCCTCGCAGGTCTTTTCCATTTCTTCGAGAACGCGCTCGTACATCAGCACTTTGGGGACGTACTTGCCGATCGGGGTCTTGTCGTCATCTCGTCCGAAATAGCCCGTGAATGGCTTTTCGCAGATGACATGCTTGCCGCCCTTCATCGCGTCGACGATCATTGAGGTGTGCAAGTTGGGCGGCGTGCAGATGTCGACAACGTCCAATTCGCCGTCAGCCATCAAGTCGCGAAAGCTACGGTAGACCCTCGGTATTTGGTGCCGACCAGCAAAATCGACAACATGGTCGCCCCGCGCCGCGACGGCTTTGACTTCGATATCGACGCCATAGACACGCCTGTAAGCGTACATGTGCAGTTCCGAAACGAAGCCGCACCCGACTATACCGATCCTGATTTTCGTCATTGCGGATGCCTCCGGGTCGCCATTGGTTATTTTTAGCAAAACGGGTCCCCCTACCCGTACGAGACCAGCGCCGCGGCCGCAAGAACGGGTCGGCGATGACTCGGCGATGTCCTCTGTGGATGGCTCCCGCGTTGCCAGGGCTAAATTGACGCAGTGGCATTGGTCGGGTGCAGTATTCTGTCCGGCCTGTTGATGCAGTCAGTTGAGACGGATGGCCCTGATGGAGTCCGCGAACAAGGTCCCATTCTGCTTCGCAGGCTATGACGCCTTGGACATCGGTTGTCCCTGTTCCCGGTCTGACCGGTTTGCCATCACACTCGCGGCAGGAGGCGCGGAACAAGGCATATCAACTTGACTGTTCTCTCCTGGCGATGGATTGACGCGTTACGCAGAGCAGCGCGTTACTGCTCGGAGAAAGTTCTTTCGATTACTGACTGATCGGGCAAAACCTGAGCCTGTCGGGTAGAGCAACTATGTCGGTGAAGGTACCCTGTTGCGTTGACTAGCCGCGCCAGTCCGCCATATCACTAACTAGATAACTAGCAAAACTCAGTATCGTCGGTTGCAAGCCATGCCGGTAGTTAATTTGCCCAACAAGGACGGCCGGTTAGAGCCCTATCGGCTAACCGCGCCGCGATCCTGGAACGGTAATGGCGGGCACGAATTCAGCCGCGTCGCCCTGGCCGCGGCGCACCTCGTCGCCGACCCGATGTCCGACGCCGATCCTTGGCTGACGGCGGCGATCGACTGGGATGCGACCATCGCGTATCGACGCCATCTCTGGTCGCTGGGCCTGGGTGTCGCCGAGGCGATGGACACCGCGCAACGCGGCATGGGGTTGGATTGGCCCAATGCGCTCAAGTTGATCCAGCTTTCGGTCGAAGCCGCCCGCGACGTGCCAGGTGCGGCTGTATTCTCGGGCGTCGGCACCGATCAACTCGCGGCGAATTCATCGGTCACCATCGACGATGTGATCCGCGCCTATGAAGAGCAAATCGAGCTGGTGGAGGCTTGTGGCGGCCGCATTGTGCTGATGGCGAGCCGGGCGCTGGTCATGGCAGCGAAATCACCGGACGATTACGCCAAGGTCTATGGCCACATCCTCGAACAGGTGCGTGAGCCGCTAATCATCCACTGGCTCGGCGAGATGTTCGATCCAGCGCTGCAATGCTATTGGGGCAACGCCGACCATATCGCCGCGATGGATGTGTGCATCGATATCATCGCCGACCACGCCAGCAAGGTCGACGGCGTCAAGGTGTCGCTGCTCGATAAGAACAAGGAGATACGGATGCGGCGTCGTCTGCCGCAAGGCGTGCGCTGCTATACCGGCGACGACTTTAATTTTGTCGAGTTGATCGCCGGTGACGAGCAAGGGCATTCGGATGCGTTGCTCGGCATTTTCGACGCCATCGCACCGGCCGCCTCCGCGGCACTCACCGCGCAGGCGCGTGGCGACATGGACCAATACTGGAAGATTTTCGAGCCGACGGTCCCGCTATCGCGTCACCTGTTCAAGGCGCCGACGCGGTTCTACAAAACCGGCATCGTGTTCCTCGCCTATCTCAACGGCCACCAGTCGCATTTTGTGATGGTCGGCGGCCAGCAGAGCAGTCGTGCGCTGTTGCATCTAGTCGAGGCTTTCAAGCTGGCGGATGCCGCCGGCCTCATTCGGGATCCGGATTTGGCGGCGTCTCGCCTCGGCGACGTCCTGCGCGTTCACGGCGTGGCGGCATAACGAATGCCGTCGATGTCGTCACGGCCTACGTGAAAGCCCGCTGAGCACAATCGCCGCGGCGCTATCCTTTAAGAAGAGGCGAATATGAAATTTGGCGACTATCCCAAGGCTGGCTCGCTCGATGGCGTCACCGGCTTTCGCAACTACATGCAATCCCTTGAGATCGAGATGCCGTGCGATGACATCGTCGCGCACGGTCCGACATCGCCTTTGGCCGCGCCGGTTGAAATCGACGGCATGAAGATAGGCCATCGTTTGGCGATCCAGCCGATGGAGGGCTGGGACTGCGAGCGCGACGGCAGGCCGTCGGAGAACACCAAGCGACGCTGGCGCCGTTTCGGGCTCAGCGGCGCCAAGCTAATCTGGGGCGGCGAAGCCTGCGCGGTTCGATTCGACGGCCGCGCCAATCCGAAACAGCTCACCATGACCGGGGAGAGCCAGAGCGAAATCGCGGCCTTGCGCGACATCGTCATCGCCGCGCACAAGGAGGCGACCGGCAACGACGATGACCTCGTGATCGGGATTCAGCTCACCCATTCGGGTCGCTTCTGCAAGCCGAACGACAACACCAGGTTCGAATCGATCATCGCCTATAACCACCCGCTGCTTGACCGCAAATTCGGCTATCCGGCCGACCGGCCAGTGATCAGCGATGGCGAGATCAAGCGGTTGATCGATGACTATGTCGTCGCTGCGAGGCGCGCCGAAGCCTGCGGGTACGATTTCGTCGACGTCAAACACTGCCACGGTTATCTTGGCCACGAATTTTTGAGCGCTGTCGATCGACCGGGTCGGTACGGCGGAAGCCTGGAAAATCGCGCGCGATTCATGCGTGAGATTGTCGAAGGCATTCGCGCCGAAGCTCCACGACTGAAGGTCGGTGTCCGGCTTTCCGCCTTCGATTCCGTGCCGTTCAAGCCCGACCCGGCGCTTTCGGTGCCCGGCGCGCTCGGCCTCGGGGTGCCGGAAAATCACAGCACGCCCTATCGCTATGCGTTCGGCGGCAATGCGGACGATCCGCTCGAATACGATCTCACCGAAACAAAGGCACTGTTCGAAATCATGCGCAAACTGGGCGTGCGGTTCGTCAACGTGACCGCAGCCAGCCCGTATTACAACCCGCATTTGACCCGGCCGGCATTGTATCCGCCGTCCGATGGCTATCATCCGCCCGAAGATCCGTTCATCGGCGTGATGCGTCAGCTTTCCGTGGTCCGCGACCTCAAGGCTGCATTCCCGGATTTCTGCCTGATGGGCTCGGGCTACACCTATTTGCAGGAGTTCTTTCCGAACGTGGCGCAGGCTGTCGTCCGCATGGGTTGGGTCGATCTCGTCGGCCTCGGCCGCATGGTGCTGGCCTATCCCGAATTGCCCCTCGACATCCTGCAAGGCAAACCGGTGAACAAGAAGCGCAACTGCCGCACCTTCAGCGACTGCACCACTGCGCCGCGCAATGGCATTGTCTCCGGCTGCTATCCGCTTGATCCACATTACAAGAAGTCGCCGGAATTCAAGCAACTCGCCGTGCTCAAAAAAGCCCAGGTGGGGTAACCGATGCCGACTGCTTCCCACCGCTTATCGCGTTGCCGGTAAAGCTCCAAGAAAGCTGGACGCCACGCTTTCGGAAGTAAACAGCGTTCGACCGTGTGACTTCAGAATTTCATTTTCTGTCATGCTTCATCACTTGTCGCAATTTTGAGATGATACCGCGTATGACGCAGCTCACCGGTCTTGGTGAGGGCGCCCTTCTCGACCAGGTCTTGCAGGTCGCGTGTCGCGGTCGCGCGCGAGGTCTTGCTGATGCTGATGTAGTTGTCCGCGCTCAGGCCGCCCTTGAAGCCGTCGATGCCCTCCTTGAACATGCGGGCGATGACCTTGGCCTGGCGCTCATTCAGCTCGTCACGGAAACTCTCGTAGAACTTGGCCTTGGCGACATAGAAGTCGACACGCTTGATCGTATTGTTTTGCGCTTCGAGAACCGTGCTGGCGAAATATTTCATCCAGCCGTTGATTTCGAGGTCTTTGTTGTTGCGCTCCAGTGCTGCGTAATAGTCCTTGCGTTTGCGTTCGATCGTATACGCAAGCGCGATCAAGCTCGGCTGACCGAGGTTTTGCGCGAGCGACTTCTCGGCGAGCGCGCGGCCGATACGACCATTGCCGTCTTCAAACGGATGGACGCACACGAAATGCAGATGCACGAGGGCGGCGCGTGTAAGCGCCGGTAATGGGGTTTTGCCGCCCGGAGCCGTATCGTTGAACCATGTGATGAAGCGCTTCATTTCTTCGGGCACACGCGCCGAAGGCGGCGCCTCGAAGTGAACCGTAGGTTTTTGAATGGGACCGGAGACCACCTGCATCGCGTCCGCGTGCGCGCGGTAGCCGCCGATCACTTTGATTTCTTTGTCACCAGCCAGCAGCATCGCGTGCCAATCGAACATCGTCTTGTCTTTGAGCGGATCGGCGAAGCTGCGATAGAGGTCCACCATCATCTTGGAGATGCCGCGCTCGGCGGGCTTTACGTCCGGTGCCTCAGCGCCGAGGCCGAGTTGATGACGCAGCGAAGATTGGACGCTGTCGCGGTTGAGGATTTCACCCTCGATTTCGGAGGTCTTGACGGCCTCCTCACTGATGAGTTCGATCTTGAGCGTTTCCTGCTCGTCGGCCCCGATATGTTTGCAGGCGCCTATGAACTCCCCGGATTGCAACAAAAATTGCTGCTCCAGAGGCTCCAATGCCTTGGAATCATAGATAAATTCAGGCCAGCCAGGCTTTTCCCAGTTCCAGGTCATGAGTTATAGAATACTCCTTCTATAGCTCATAATAGCCAAAAATGTGAGTTATAGCAATCAATTCTATGGCTCATGGCGCGTCGCCTGCCGGAGCGCCTAGCTGATCCTCTATTTAACTTCGCTCTCAGGTCAGGCGGCAACTTCCCATACCGTTGACGGCCCCTTCATCACTGTCGATGACGCCAAATATCTGATGAAGCGAAATGGCCTCATCGGTCGAGATATCTAACAGAATCTTGTATCTGTCCCAATCAAACTCGCAAAGGTCAAAGAACCGTTCGATACTCTTCATCGCCTGCAATGTGCGTTGAGACAAACGCAACCACTTCCATCCACCATCTGCGTGAGCTTTTCGGTGTCGCGTCTCAACCGCTCTAGATGTGTCGTGAGCTTGTCTAACGAATCCTTCGCGATCACGGAGGCCACCCGAACGATGTATTGTGTCCTGCACGGGTCGTCATGCAACTTCACGAGCGGCGCCTGAACATCAGCGCGGAATATCTTGATGCGGATGAGCCGGTCCGGAAGGAACGATTAAAGAGAGCCGGCGTGCGTCTTGCCCAGCTACTCGATACTGGCTTCCCAAACTATCCGGCAAATTGAGAATGGGAGTGACGTTTCGCGTCCGGCTCCGCCGGTCGGGCTCTCGTGAACCGAGCCGCAAAGCTTTCGTCTCGGCCTTCGGCTTCGATCCCCTCGCGCGTTGACGTGTCGCTCGCCGGAGGCACTCGGTCCCGGGTCCCGCCAAGAGGCGGCGCTATGCTGACCCTCCTGCGGGTGCCTTTTTAACCGGTCTCGCGACTGCCGACTGGCCTTCGCTTCGCTGCGGCACAGACGCCCTTTTTCTGTTTGTGAGCTAAGGGCTCCGCCCTCGCGCGGGCAAGGGTGAAGTCCCGGAAGATCCGGGACCGGCCGGGGCGGTCTCCCTGACCTTCCGCGCAGACGCTAGGCCCGAACGCTCTCACCATCGAAATCCGCTTGTGCAGGCCGGGTGATCCCCCTCCGCCCCGGCCGCACATCGAGATCAGAATTGCCTCGCGTGCTACCGTCGAGATCGGCACGACGACCGCGAAACCGGTTCGCTACCGATTCCGAACTGAGCACCCGCAATTTAGTCGTCCTAGCGCAGCGCGACCGGGAAGGTTTGCCGTTCCATTGTCTCATGTACCGAATCAATTCGGTGAGATGAATTGAGACAGCCAAGACCTCGGTAGCGAGAACGTCCATCGTCGCAAGGAGAAGCCGAAGGTCGACGACAAGCAAGTAGTCTGCCACATTTGAATTGAATGGCTTTCTTTTTGATTTGCCGGAACGAACCACCGTATGCACGGTTGTCATATGTTCCCGACCATTAAGGAGACGGGATGACAAACAGAATGATTCCAACAAGTATGGTCAGCAGAATCGACAGGGCGATTAGTCCGCTAAGTCCGGCCAGAACCCGAATCAGACGCCTGGCCAACAGACGCAAAATCCAAACCAGGACGGCCAGCAGGGCGGCGGCCAACAAAGAGATCCGCAACGCTGATGGAAACGAACTGCTCGCTTCGACGAGCAGTTTTGTCTAGCAGAGTTCTTCCGGCTCCCAATCCGCCTTCTTCGACACTTCCCACTCTTAGGCGCACGATGCCCTTCGGTCCATGCCCTCAGAGGAGGTAGCTATGGAACATCAATTTTTCATTCGCCAGCAGAACCTAAAGCTCTATCGCAATCTCGTGGCTGCATCGGAAGCGGCGGCAGCGAAATCTGACGCGCGGCAGGAGAAGCTTTTAAAGCTACTGGCAGAGGAAGTAGCGAACGAACCGCCGCCCAGAAAGAGCTAAGGCGTTTGCTACCGGCATGCGAGGCCAAACCCGATAGCTTGATCTGCTGCAATGGCAGCGCTTTCTTCAGAGCCGCTATCTTCTGTCGTAACAAATCCCAGGATCGTCGAACCCTGCCTTCTCGTAGCTGGCTGATTTATCGGCGTTACGTTGGCACGCCAACGTCCTGGTTTCCGCTGAAAAGTAACAATCTTGTAGTCAGACGCTTTGGCCATTGCCGTCCCTTTTTCCGCGCTGTCCGCCGTTTTCTTTTGACACTCGCTTTGGTGAATTAGGACACCCTGAAACGCACAACGCCACCACGACCTGGCGAAAGGCGTTGCTCTTATATTGAGGGAGGGCAGTGATTAGATGGTGGACTCACGTTTGCCGACGACAAGAAACGTGCTCGCTGGATCCAAGACCTGCGTAGGCACGGCCGTCAGGGCGACTGACGCTGGCGGCGTGGAACACAAGCTTTATGCCGAACACGAGGTCACACCATTGCGGATGACCCGTATTGAGTGCACCCCGCGGTTCAATGCAAGTATGGATAAGACGGTTGCGGACCCGAACATCGAGTATTTCAAGAAACTGTTGGAGACCGAAACAAATCCGGTCATGCGGCAAAACAATCCAACGGCTGCTGGCCGAAGAAGAGACCAAATTGGCGCTCGCGCTGGCCAAAAAGACCGAAAGCGAAACCTAATCATTAACGGCCCAAGGACGCCAATGCGTCGGGCTCACGATGACGCGCTGGTTGGTTTGCGCGTTGATCCAGCCATTGTGGGCGCGACGGCAAGCAAACACCAAAGCGTGCAGAGAGCCGCCTTCAATCACTGCAAGCTCAAGATCACGACCAAATGGCGCGATCGAAATATCTTCCCACGATGAGGACGTAGTCGCCGCC
>JBATYU010000286.1:0-2879 GCA_049674245.1 Bradyrhizobium sp.
GTCCTATCCGAGCAGGGTAAGGAAGCGGTCGTCGGAATTTTAGAACCGGGCCAGTTCTTCGGCGAGGGCTGCCTCAATGGCCATCCATTGCGCATCGCGACCACGACCGCGATGGAAGAATGTGTGATCCCCTCAATCACCAAAGAAGCGATGATTGCTACCCTGCATGCCGAGCCGAAATTTTCCGAGCTGTTCATGGCGTATCTCTTGACACGGAACAGCCGAGTTGAAGAGGACTTGATCGACCAGCTTTTTAATTCAAGCGAAAAGCGACTCGCGCGCCTTCTTCTGCTGCTCGCGCATTTCGGAAAGGAAGGCACACCCCAGCCTATTTTAGCGGATATCAGCCAAGAGACATTGGCTGAGATGATTGGAACGACCCGATCCCGCGTCAGCTTCTTCATGAACAAATTCCGCAAACTTGGGCTCATCAGCTACAATGGAAAGATAGAAGTTCACAATTCGCTGTTAAACGCCGTTTTGCGTGAAAAGCCCGAGATAGAGCGGGATGATTCAACAAGCAAAGTCTAACGGCCCGGTTGCTCGATGAGCGGACTATCGCGGATCCACTTCTAGCCGGGACGCGGCTACGTGGCTGTCCCTCATGATCGAGCGCCGCGCCGATTGGACACGCGCCGAACAATCCGACGCGCGTTTCTTGCCGACCATAAACCCTAGCGCGGCCGGTGAGCGGCGCGCCGGTCGACCGTCACTCGACCCAGCCTACCGAACCGCATTTCAAAAGTGAGCAATTCTGAGCAGACGACCGCCGCGCCGTGTGCTGTTTTTCACCGGCCAAGGGGAGTCTGCACGCCATGATAACCCACGATAAGTGGACCGAGTTACTTAATTGCTCGAACTGCGGGATGTCGGGGTCAGCCCGTCTTTCGCAGCCCGAAAAGCGGGCTTATGATTTTAGCGTGGAAGCCGTTCCAACGGGCTTCAAGGTGGTCCGCATGGAATATGGTGAGACCTTCTTCTGTGAGGCCCGCAATCAACCGGCGCACAACAGATAGCCGGGTGTTTGAGCAGTCCAGAAACCCCCCGCATCACCTGTCAGAACTTAGGGTTTTCTGTAGGATCGGATTTTTCCAGCCATGAAGAATCCTCACCCGCGCGACGTGCCGGTCGTTCGAGACTTGTCGCCCAATCTCATGGGCGAGATCGGACGCATCATTTTCTCCCACGCATACGTAGAATGGCGGCTCAATTTGATCATCTATGACTTCTTGCACGTGACTAAAGTCCTAGGCCGCCTAGTGGGCAGAGATATCCGCCCCATAGACCAGTTTGATCTCATATGTGATCTCATCAGCCTGAAAGACGTCAGGACGGGTGTCGATCTAATTCGTCTACGGAAGTCCCTGCTTTCAGCAACGACCCAGCGGGACCTGCTCGCCCACGGCACGTGGGTGAGACACCCGCAAACCAAGGCCTTCCTTCTTCACCACGCTAGCAGCTCGAAACCGGAAACAATCAAAAAGGGACAAACTAAACGATCAACAAGACCGGAAGTCCCAGAATACGGGATAGACGAATGTCGTTCCCTCAGTCAGCTCATCGACGAGATCATTCTGACCATCGATGAGTTGTATTCGGACACCTTGAGGCCCGCCCGATCTCAACAAGAATCGCCCTGACCGCGTCTTCGGCCAAATCCCCATCTAAACTAGCTATTCGGGCGCAGCATACACACTTGAAGGACATCACCAACCAAGGCTTTGCCCACAGGCGTCGGACCGCTCGTTCTCACGCCAGTAGTCGAAAGGTAGGGAACCGAATGTTCACCGAGAAACACGTCCAGTACTTCATGGGAAAGGCAAAGCGTGTTTTCGGCCTCGCAAAAACGCAACGCGAGGGCGCGAAAACTCAACGTGAGGGCGCCGATAAATTGGAGGCACTCGGTCACGAGCTGGAGGCCAAGGCGGACGAGATCGAGACTCAGATTCAACAAGACAAGCGGAAGTAGCTGCCTCAGTTGAGGGCCTCCTGTAGCAAGATTTGCTATTTCAGGTGAAGCCAACTTTCCTTCATAATTGATCGTGGTGGATGCGAGGCACAAGCGCAGTCGTGATCGGCCAGCGTGCGGCCTCCGAAAATCCTGCAAGCTCAATCGGCTCGGCGCGATGTTTCCCAGTGTGCCTGGAGGTCAAGCGTAGAGGTCTTGTTGTGGCAAGCGAAGCAGATCGAATGAAGCACTGACTTCCGATCTTGGCACCTTTGAGACATAGCAACCGGCTCTGAAGATGTCTGCTTATCGGGAAGACCGGAAGTGGCCGGCGCACGGTCAAAGCGACGCGATTGACCCAACTGAGACATTGGCGGACGAACGACAAACGCGGCGACGATCAAGCGCGCTGCGACGCCGGACTATGCAAAAACGGCAGCAAGATAAGAAACGCCGTTTTGGGAAGCGCCTGCCGCAATTGCATAGTGCAAGCGAAGTGGCTGTGACAGATTACTCGCAGCGGGATCAAAAACCATCCGGGAACGCCTCGGGCCTTAAATTGGTTGGAAATTGAACAAACCGATTTGCCTGAGCACCGTGATGCAAGACGAACCTTTGACCGTGGACGAGTGCGACGAAATGGCAGAAGCGTTGCGTGAACGTGCTGCTTCCCTACCAAATGGATCGGAGAGGGAGAAGTTCCTGATGCTGGCGGAGTGCTTTCGCGAACTCGCGAACATAAAAAGGTTGGTTCTTGGCAACGTGAATTAACTCCTCAAAACGCGGTAAAGCCGCGCTACCAAGCGATGTCTGTTCTTGGCAGTGCGCCCCGAAGGCGCGGATCACTAGTGGAGGAAGATTCCACCCAGAGAGTTGTCGATTGATCTGGTAGCTGACGAGCGGTTCGGCCGGGTAACCGGCAGGGCTGGAG
>JBATYU010000287.1:0-1530 GCA_049674245.1 Bradyrhizobium sp.
ACATTGATGCGAGACCGCTTACCACCACCTCGGCAAAATCCACTTGCAACGCACGGCCGGACCATACATTTGGGTCAAACTGAGAAGTCTGGGTGGGCCACCGGGAAGTCGGCTTTACCTTCAAGAACGGACATCATCAGACCGGCCCGGTTGGTCCGGTTCGTGCCAACAGGCGACATTGGACGCTCGGCTGGAAATGAACGAGGCCGCCCAGGTGGCCTTACTCTTCGTTGCGCCAAGCGCCCAAGAGGAACAACTTGCGCTTTCTGCGCTTCGGTCCCGCCCCCGCTTGAACATCGAATAGATCGACGCTCTTTCGCTTCATCAGAAGCTTCGCGACGATCCCGATTATTAAGAAGGGCGCAACGTAGATGACGAACGTCTCAAGTGCGCTCATAGCTGGCTCCTAATTGGCCACGCTGACACTGATTATATTTATATCACAGTAACTTCGTTCTCGCCCGGAAACTAATCGCAGGCGCCAAATCTTCGATTTTATCGATCGCACAGGCTTAGCGCGTGGACGAATTAGAAGTTGACGAGATAGTACCTTATGTGTAGTGTACTAGTCAATGCATACAGACTTACTGAAATCGCTTTGTCTCGATAGTTCGGGCGTTCCGATCTACGTCCAGCTTCGAGAGCAGATCCTGCGGCAACTCGGCGCGGGCGTGCTGGCTCGCGGCGATCAGATGCCGACGATGCGCGAAGTGGCAGTGGCTCTGAAGATCGACCTCAATACGGTCCGGCACACTTACGACGAACTGGAGCGAATGGGCGCCATCACGCTGGTACGGGGCCGGGGCAGTTTTGTGGCCCAGCCACCGCCCGCCATAAGCGTTCGCGCGCAAGCGATGCAGATCGACAGCCTTGCAAAACAGGCTCTCGCTACGGCTGCCGCAGCGGGCATCGATCCCGTTGCCTTGGCCGATCGGATAAAGGCCCTCGCAAAGCAGAAGGAATAGTCATCATGAGCAACTATTTTAAAGCAAAAGGCGCCAACCAGCCCGCCATCGTGCTCGCAGCGGTGATCCTGGCGTTCGCCGCTCTGGTCGCGTGGTTCGCTTACAACACGAACTCTCGCGGAAGCTATATTCTAGCCGCAGGCTTGGCGATCGTCGCATTCCTGATGCCGCAAGCAATCAAGGTAGCGAATCAGTGGGAACGAGCGATCGTCCTTCGCCTAGGCGAGCTTTCGGCTATTCGCGGCCCCGGTTTGTTTGTGATCGTGCCGTTTATCGATGAGGTGGCTTCCTGGCTCGATCAACGTATTCAGACCACCGAAATCAACGCTGAAAAGGCGCTGAGTAAAGACACCGTGCCGGTGAATATTGACGCGGTGATATTTTGGCAAATTCACGATCCGCAACGCGCTGCACTCGAGATTACAAACTACCGGCAGGCGATCACCCAGGTCGCACAGACCTCGCTACGCGAGATGGTCGGCTCGTCATTGCTGTCGACACTTTTATCCGAGCGCAAGCAGGGCGATCAGCTTTTGCGCGAGGAAATCGGACGCAAGACCGCGGA
>JBATYU010000288.1:0-8249 GCA_049674245.1 Bradyrhizobium sp.
GCGGCATTGCAGCGGCGGCTCGCGTCCGAGATCGGGGCGACACGCGAGGTGCTGATCGAGAGCGCCACCTCAGGCCGTACCGAACATTTCCTCGCCGTTGCGATCAGCGGAGAGGTGCCAGGCAGGGTGCGGGCGTTGGAGATGACCGGGCACGATGGCTCGCGGCTGACGGTGCGAGGGCGGCTCTTCCCTTCTCCCCTTGTGGGAGAAGGTGGCGCGGACGCAGTCCGCGCCGGATGAGGGGTTTGCATCCGCGGAGAGAGACCCCTCACCCGTCTTCGCTTCGCGAAGCCACCCTCTCCCACAGGGGGAGAGGGGAAGAAAGCGCTAATCCCCGTTCCAGCCGCAGGCCCTGAGCCGCTCCTGCATATGCGCAGGCGCCGGCGCGACCACGCGTACGGCTTCCTTGTTCTTTGAAATCGGAATCCCGATCTCGCGGGAATGCAAATGCAGGCGCGGCGCACCGAAGCGCGGGCCGTTACCGTAGATGTTATCGCCGACGATCGGCCAGCCCATGGCGGCAGAATGCACGCGCAGTTGATGGGTACGGCCGGTGACCGGTTCCATCGCGAGCCAGGCGAGGCCGCCGCCGCGCCCGAGCACTTTCCACTTCGTAATCGCGACTTGTCCCTCCGGATCCGGCTTCTGCCACCAGCCGCGTTCGACATTGAGCCGTCCGAGCGGCATGTCGATGCTGCCTTCGTCTTCGGCAGGCCCGCCCTCGACCACCGCCCAATAGGTCTTGGAAATCCGGCCATGCTTGAACAACAGCCCGAGCGACGCCGTTGCCTTGCGATGGCGCCCCAGTACCAGGCAGCCGGACGTATCCTTGTCCAACCGATGAGCCAGTACCGGCGGCCGCGGCAGCCCAAAGCGCAGCGCATCGAACGAGGCTTCCAGGTTGGCGCCGCCCTTGGGGCCGCGATGGACCGGCAGCCCGGCCGGCTTGTCGATGACAAGCATCAACCCGTCGCGATGGAGTAGGCGCGCCTGAATTTCTTCGGCGGTCAGTTCGGGAACATCAATCGGCCGGTCAAGACTTTCGCTCATGGCGCGAAACGGCTAACACGTCCGCGCCATGAACGAAACGACCAAGCAGAGCTGGTGGCGGCGATTGTCCGGCGGGTTGAAGCGAACCTCGAGTTCGCTTTCGACCGCGGTTGCCGATCTCGTCACCAAGCGCAAGCTCGACCGCGCCATGCTCGAGGACATCGAGGATGTGCTGCTGCGCGCCGACCTCGGCACCGAGGTGGCCGCGCGCATCGCAGCGGCCGTCGGCGCTGGCCGTTACGACAAGGCGATCACGGCGGATGACGTGAGGAGCGTGGTCGCGACCGAAGTCGAAAAAGTGCTGTCGCCGGTCGCAAGGCCGCTCGCCATTGACGAAGAGCACAAGCCCTTCGTCATTCTCGTGGTCGGCGTCAACGGGTCCGGCAAGACCACCACCATCGGCAAGCTCGCCGCAAAATTTGCGTCCGAAGGCCGCAGCGTGATGCTGGCGGCCGGCGACACCTTTCGTGCCGCGGCGATCGAGCAGCTCAAAGTGTGGGGCGAACGCACCAAATCGCCTGTGATCGCAGGTAGCCAAGGCTCGGATTCCGCAAGCCTTGCCTTCAGTGCGTTGTCCGCGGCGAGGGAACAGAAGCGCGACGTGCTGCTGATCGACACGGCAGGCCGGCTACAGAACAAGGCGGAATTGATGAATGAGCTTGAAAAAGTTGTTCGCGTCATCAAGAAGATCGACGCCTCGGCGCCGCATGCGGTGCTGCTGGTGCTGGACGCCACCGTCGGGCAGAACGCGCTGTCGCAGGTCGAGGCATTTCAACGGACGGCGGGTGTCACGGGCCTCGTCATGACAAAGCTCGACGGCACCGCGCGGGGCGGCATCCTGGTGGCGCTGGCGGAGAGATTCGAGCTGCCGGTGCATTTCATCGGGGTCGGCGAAGGTATCGACGATCTCGCAGCCTTCACCGCGCGGGAGTTTGCGCAAGCGATCGCAGGAATAGAAAGCTGATGGACAAGACCCAGCCGCATCCCCTGTTCAAGCTCTTGACCGAACTCGGTCCGCTGATCGTGTTCTTCGTCGCCAATGCCAGATATCATCTGTTCGTCGCGACTGGGGCGTTCATGCTGGCGATCGTTGCCGCCATGATCGCCTCTTACGTGGTGACCCGGCACGTGCCCGTGATGGCGCTGGTCACCGGCATCGTCGTCATCGTGTTCGGCACGCTGACCCTGGTGCTGCACGACGAAACCTTCATCAAGGTCAAGCCCACCATCATCTACGGCCTGTTCGCGGCCGTGCTCGGCGGCGGGCTGTTGTTCGGCCGCTCGTTCATCGCGATCATGTTCAATCAGATGTTCAACCTGACGCCGCAAGGCTGGCGCATCTTGACGATTCGCTGGGCGCTGTTCTTCGTCGCGATGGCGGTTTTGAATGAGATCGTCTGGCGCACCCAGAGCACCGATTTCTGGGTCGCCTTCAAGGCGTTCGGCGTGATCCCGCTGACGATGATCTTTGCGATCGCGCAGATGCCGCTGACCAAGCGCTATCATCTCGATCCGGTTTCGCTGGAGACGAGCGAAGCCGAAGCCGGCGACGTGCGGAAGGGGTGAAGTTTTCCGGTAACAACCGCGCCGCACGGAAGCTGCGCTCCCTCTCCCGCGTTTGCGGGGGAGGGTTGGGTGGGGGTGCTTCCGCAAAACGCGCTCGTCGAGTGGCCTTCCCCCACCCGCCGCGCTTCGCGCGTCGACCCCCGCAAGCGGGAGAGGTTAAGGGGCAGCCTTCAGCGCCTTGTCGATTTCGGCTTTCAGCATGGTGTCGATATTGTCTGGCGTCACCGGGCCGACCAGCTTGTAGACAATCTTGCCCTCGCGCCCGACGACAAAGGTCTCCGGCACGCCATAGACGCCCCATTCGATCGCGGCGCGGCCGTTGCCGTCGACGCCGACGATGCCGAACGGATTGCCGTAGCGGCCGAGGAAGCGCCGCGCATTGTCGGGCGCGTCCTTGTAGTTGATGCCGACCAGTTGCAGGCGCTTGTCCTTGGCGAGCTCGGTCAACAGCGGCGCCTCGTCATGGCACGGCACGCACCAGGAAGCCCAGACATTGACGATGCTGACCTTGCCCTTGAACATGGCGGGATCGAGCCCGGGCACCGCTGCGCCGTCGGCGACAAGGCCCTGCAGCGGTGACAGCGCTGTTTGCGGCGCCGGGCGGCCGATCAGCGCCGACGGAATCCTTGAAGGATCGCCGCCGCCGAGCCGGAGCCAGAACAGCACGGCGAGGGAAGCGAACAGGAGGAGCGGCAGCGCCATCAGAACGGGGCGGCGCGGCGGCGGCGGCGCCGTCGATGTCAGTTTATCGGATGTTGCGGGTTCGCTCATCTCAAGTCCCCTGGGCTGCGTCCGGAGCGCCTGGTGACGCCGCTTTCATCCAGTTCGCGCAGCCGCTGCCGCTGGTTGCGATAGTCGAGCGCGATCCAGACGATCAGCATCAGCACCACGGCTGTCACCAGCGCGTAGGACGTCACAATGAATGAGGCATAGGGACCGAGCGACATCATCTCATGCCACACGTTGACTGGCTTGGATCATCTGCAAGCTGCGGACCCGGCGGCGCAGGATTTCGTTGCGCATCGCAGCCAACAGCAGCGTGAGGAACAACAGCGAAAACGCTACCGCCATGACGAGGAGCGGAATCAGGAAGGCGCGGTCGAGCGTGGATCCGCCCAGTCGCATCACCGAGGCCGGCTGATGCAAGGTGTTCCACCAGTCGACCGAGAATTTGATGATCGGCAGGTTGATCGCGCCGACCAGCGTCAGCACGGCGGCGGCGCGCGCCGCGCGCGACGGATCTTCGACCGCGCGCCACAGCGCGATCAGGCCGAGATACATCAAAAACAGGATCAGCACGGAGGTGAGCCGCGCATCCCATTCCCAATAGGTGCCCCACATTGGCCGTCCCCACAGCGAGCCCGTTACCAGCGCGAGAAACGTGAAGGCAGCGCCGATCGGGGCCGCGGCCTTGGCGGCGACGTCGGCGAGCGGATGCCGCCATACCAGCGTGCCCAATGCAGCCAGGCTCATCACCGCCCAGACGAACATCGACAGCCACGCGTTCGGCACGTGGATGAACATGATCTTGACGGTTGCGCCCTGCTGGTAGTCGTCGGGGGCCGCGGCCGATTGATAGAGGCCGATCGCGAGCAGGATCGCGGTCGCGGCGACCAGCCACGGCAGGACGCGCGCGGTCAGCGACAGGAATTTTGTGGGGTTGGCGAGGTCGATCAGCGTCATGGCGTCCCTGATAGTCTTGGCCGGCTTGGCAAGCAATCGTTCAGGCATCGCAATTCCGCTTGATCAGTCAAGCCCGTGCCGCAGGCTGGCGGCTGCGGCGAAAGGTCCGATCACAAAACTGATCAGCGACAGCGCACACAGGATCGAAAACGGCGCGCCGAACGACAGCCCCGTGATCGCTCCTTGCGAGGCGGCGACGCCGAAAATCAGCACCGGAATCGACAGCGGCAGCACCAGCACCGCCAGCAACAATCCGCCGCGATGCATGGTCACCGCCAGCGCCGCACCGATCATGCCGGTAAAGGTCAAGGCCGGCGTGCCGGCGAGCAGGGTCAGGGCGACGGCCGAGGTCGATGGCGCATCAAGATTGAGCAACAGGCCGAGCACCGGGGTTGCAACGACCAGCGGCAGGCCTGCGGCAATCCAATGCGCCAGTGCTTTCGCGGCGCAGGCGAGTTCCAAGGGAGTCCGGCTCATCACGATCAGATCGAGCGAGCCGTCCTCGTGATCGGCCATGAACAGGCGATCGAGCGTGAGCAGGCTTGCGAGCAGCGCGCCGAGCCAGAGGATCGCCGGCCCGAGCCGCGTCAAAAGCGCCAGATCGGGCCCGACCGCGAACGGCATCAAGACGACAACGGTGAGAAAAAACAGCACGCCGATCAACGCGCCGCCGCCGACGCGGAGCGCGATTTGGATGTCCCGTCGAATCAGCGCGGCGAGGGCGGTCATGCGAAGCACTGCTTTCTTCCCCTCTCCCACAAGGGGAGAGGGTGCAGCAGCGCAAGCGGCGAGCTTTTCCAGACCTTCATTGCCCGCCTCCGATCCGCAATTGCTTCGCCTCGATCCCAAGCGGCCCATGGGTAGCCGCGACGATCAGGCCACCTCGCGCAAGATGGTCGCGCATCAAACCCGCAAACAGGCTCTGCCCGGCGGAATCGAGCGCGCTCGCCGGCTCATCCAGCAGCCAGATCGGCCGCTTGACCGCCAGCAGCCGCGCCAGCGACAGCCGTCGCCGCTGCCCGGCCGATAGATACGCCGCCGGCAGGTGAATTGCATGATCGAGCCCCATCGCGGCCAGGCTTTGTGCCGTGTCGCCTGGCTCGCCGCCAAAAAAATCCCGCCAAAACGCCAGGTTTCCGGCAACGCTCAGCGCGGGTTTCAATGCGTCGCGGTGGCCGAGGTAATGCGCCTGTTCCGGCAAGGTCAGCTCCGCCTCGCCCCCCTTCAGATCGATCGATCCGGCTGATGGCGTCAGCAGGCCCGCGATCATGCGCAACAGCGACGTCTTGCCTGCGCCGTTGGGTCCCGTGACGGCGAGCGCTTCGCCGGCAGCCGCGTCGAAATCGAGGTGTGAGAACACCTCGCGGCCGCCTCGCACACAATCTATACCGCGTCCCGAGAGCCGCATTCTGCCCCTTTTGAAGCCGCTAGAAAATCTATGGGTACCGCAGCGGAATTATTGGCTGCCGCAATGCTGCAGCACGATTGTCGGTGTGGCGGTGCCAATGGAAAGATTCTATAAGCCGGAACTTGATGCAGCACACAATCCGCGGCTGCAAGCCATCAGGCCAACCTTGCAGACGGTGTTTTGATACCCTTGCCGGGGATAGCTGATAATTGGGATTTCCTCACATGACCTCGCTCGACAGCTTCAAATGCCAGAAGACCCTCAAGGTTGGTGGCAAGACCTACGTCTATTACAGCTTGCCCGCCGCCGAGAAGAACGGTCTGAACGGGATTTCCAAGCTGCCTTATTCGATGAAGGTGCTCCTGGAAAACCTGCTGCGCAACGAAGACGGCCGCACCGTCAAGAAGGAAGACATTTTGGCGGTCGGCAAGTGGCTGAAGAAGCGCAAGCTCGAACATGAAATCGCGTTCCGGCCTGCGCGTGTGCTGATGCAGGATTTCACCGGCGTGCCGGCGGTGGTCGATCTTGCGGCGATGCGCAACGCGATGCAGAGCCTCGGCGGCGACGCCGAGAAGATCAATCCGCTGGTGCCGGTCGATCTCGTCATCGACCACTCCGTGATCGTGAACTTCTTCGGCGACAACAAGGCGTTCGGCAAGAACGTCGTCGAGGAATACAAGCAGAACCAGGAGCGCTACGAATTCCTGAAATGGGGCCAGAAGGCGTTCTCGAATTTCTCGGTGGTGCCGCCCGGCACCGGTATCTGCCACCAGGTCAATCTCGAATACCTCGCGCAGACGGTGTGGACCAAGAAAGAGAAGATGAAGGTCGGCAACAAGACCGGCACCTTCGAGGTTGCCTACCCTGATTCGCTGGTTGGTACCGATTCGCACACCACCATGGTCAACGGGCTTGCCGTGCTCGGCTGGGGCGTCGGCGGCATCGAGGCGGAAGCGGCGATGCTCGGCCAGCCGTTGTCGATGCTGCTGCCCGAAGTGGTCGGCTTCAAGCTCAAGGGGCAGCTCAAGGAAGGCGTCACCGCCACCGACCTCGTGCTGACGGTGACGCAGATGCTGCGCAAGCAGGGCGTGGTCGGAAAATTCGTGGAGTTTTTCGGCCCCGGCCTCGATTTTCTCTCGGTCGCGGACAAGGCGACCATCGGCAACATGTCGCCGGAATATGGCGCGACCTGCGGCTTCTTCCCGGTCGACGCCGCCACCATCGATTACCTCAAGACCTCGGGCCGCGCGGCGCCGCGCGTGGCGCTGGTCATCGCCTATGCCAAGGCGCAAGGCCTGTTCCGCACCGCCAAGTCGTCGGATCCGGTGTTCACCGAAACCTTGACGCTTGATCTTGCCGACGTGGTGCCGTCGATGGCCGGACCGAAGCGTCCCGAAGGCCGCGTCGCGCTGCCTGCGGTTGCGGGAGGTTTCTCATCGGCAATGACCAGCGAATACAAGAAAGCCGCGGATGCCTCGCACCGCTATGCGGTCGCGAACCGCGATTTCGATCTCGGTCATGGCGACGTCGTGATCGCGGCAATCACCTCCTGCACCAACACCTCCAATCCGAGCGTGCTGATCGGCGCGGGGCTCCTGGCACGCAACGCCGCGGCAAAGGGGTTAAAGGCAAAGCCGTGGGTGAAAACCTCGCTCGCGCCGGGAAGCCAGGTGGTTGCCGAATATCTCGCCAATTCCGGATTGCAAAGCGATCTCGACAAGGTCGGCTTCAACCTGGTCGGCTTCGGCTGCACCACCTGCATCGGCAATTCCGGTCCGTTGCCGGAAGAGATTTCGAAATCGATCAACGACAACGGCATCGTCGCGGCCGCGGTGCTGTCGGGTAACCGCAATTTCGAAGGCCGCGTCTCTCCGGACGTGCAGGCCAATTACCTGGCGTCGCCGCCATTGGTCGTGGCTTATGCGCTGGCGGGAACGGTCACCAAGGATCTCGCGACCGAGCCGCTCGGCAACGGCAAGGACGGCAAGCCGGTGTACCTGAAGGATATCTGGCCGACCACGAAGGAAATCAACGCCTTGATGAAGAAGTTCGTGACCGCGTCGATCTTCAAGAAGCGCTACGCCGACGTGTTCAAGGGCGACACCAACTGGCGCAAGATCAAGACCGTCGAGAGCGAGACCTATCGCTGGAACATGAGTTCGACCTATGTACAAAACCCCCCTTACTTCGAAGGCATGAAGAAGCAGCCGGAGCCGATCGTCGATGTGGTCGATGCGCGGATCCTGGCGATGTTCGGCGACAAGATCACCACCGACCACATTTCGCCGGCCGGCTCGATCAAACTGACCTCCCCGGCCGGAAAATTCCTCAGCGAGCACCAGGTGCGCCCCGCGGACTTCAATCAATACGGCACCCGGCGCGGCAATCATGAAGTGATGATGCGGGGCACCTTCGCCAACATCCGCATCAAGAACTTCATGCTGAAGGGCGCCGACGGCAATATCCCGGAAGGCGGCCTGACCAAGCACTGGCCCGACGGCGAGCAGATGTCGATCTACGATGCCGCGATGAAGTATCAGGC
>JBATYU010000289.1:0-3417 GCA_049674245.1 Bradyrhizobium sp.
GCCATGGAAAAAGCTTCGCTTGCCGGAGGCGTCGGG
This sequence comes from Bradyrhizobium sp., assembly GCA_049674245.1. Taxonomy (GTDB): domain Bacteria; phylum Pseudomonadota; class Alphaproteobacteria; order Rhizobiales; family Xanthobacteraceae; genus Bradyrhizobium. The sequence continues at coordinate 37 of JBATYU010000289.1, forward strand.
GCGCTGGTGTCGCGGGGCCGCGAACTGATGGCTCAAGAAAATTTGGAACTAGGCTCCAACACCGACACCATCGGAAACCAAGGCCCAAAGAGCGGCAATTGACCTCGACCATATGACCAGACGAAAGTCATACTAGCCCGTGTGCCGATTCAAGAAGCCCAAGGTCTTCTCATTGAACTCGGCCGTGCTTTGGTAAATCGGAGCGTGGGCGCAGGTCTCGAACACCACGAGTTCGCTGCCCTTGATGCCGCCGGTCAGCGCATCGGAAAATCGCAGCGAGGTGACCTGGTCGTGGCGGCCGAAGGTGATCTGGGTCGGGGCCGTGATACGGCCTAGTTGGGCGGATGCATCATGGGTGATCACCGCGTTCGACTGGCGCATGAATGCGTCGAGCGGCTGCTTTGGCCGGCTCCGCACGAAGGCTGCGACGTTGTCCATCAATTCCGGATTGGCCGAATAAAAATCCGGCGTGAAACACCAGGGCAGGATGCCCTGAATGATCATTTCTGTAACGCTGTCCAATCCTCTTGCCGTGCTCTGCCAGCCTCCCACCACGGTCTTGAGGTAAGCATCGCTCTTCGGCCAGCAACTATGCAGCGACAGCGACTTGACCCGCTGCGGATATTTGGCAGCAAGCCACAATCCCGTCGCCGCGCCTAGCGACAGGCCGCTCACATGCGCGCGATCCACGCCGATCGTCTGCATGAAGGCGGCGATGTCGTCGGCGAACAATTCCGTCGAATAGGTGGCTTGCGGCTTGTCGCTCTCGCCGGCGCCGCGCGGATCCAGGGAAATACAGGTAAAGCGCTTGGCGTAATCGGCGACCTGAAAGGCGTAGCAGGCATTGTCAGCGGCCAGATAGGGGATGAGAACGAGCGGCTCACCGCTGCCCTGCTGCTCGTAATTGATAGTGATACCGTTGGCCTGGACTTTCGGCATGTCTAAACCTCCTGGTCATATTCTCGCCGCTGTGATGCCGGGCGATCCGGCTGGCGTCGAGTTATTTAAACCGGCATTCCAAACCACCTGCTTGATCTGGCGCAAGAGAGATCGACGCTGGCAGATGTCCTCCCTTTCCGCTCAACCCTTGGATGCTCCCTGGCGATGTCCGTTCCTCGGGGTAGACCGGAAATGGCCCGAAAGGCCGGATTCGGTAGCGTTTGACCCGCACCGGACAACATCAGTGATCCCCACGGAACCCGGCTCGTTATCGCTAGGTCTGCGTCTGACCCGCTAGCGATGTTCAGGTGACCCGCTCGATGTCCGGCAGCTTCCAGCTCTTGTCAAAGATACCTTTCTGCGGGCCATAGAAGCGAAACCACGGATACCATTTTTTCCCTGGCCGGGTGTATATCCAGTTCGCCTCCTTGCCGACGGGTGCCTTGGGGCCCATGTCCACGGAGCCATCGGCATTCTTTTGCACCGCCTTATCCAATGATTCTCTCTCCAGAGCTTGAGCCTCGGCAAGCTGCCAAGACCTGCACAGATTGGTTCAGAGCGCAGGACGCAACATAGGCATCGTAACCAGTAGAATGCTTTTCGGCGGTGGTTGCAGTAGCACCAGCTAATCCTTCGGTAGCTTTCGGACCGACTGTTGGCCTTCAAGGCACGTCAGCAGTTCAACATAGCTTGGCGGGGTCGAAGCGTCGCCAGCTGTTAACCCCATGCACATTTTCTTGTCGGACGGCGCAGATTGCGACCATAATGTTTGAAGCTGATCCTTTGCCTTTTGCTCGTCGTCCGCACATCTCTTTATCGTTGCGTTCAAACCTGCATTTGGGTCGAACGCGGAGGCGCTGTCGATTTTGCATCCGCGTTCAATGTTGAAGTTTAGAACATCATCCGCAACCGTAACGATCAGTTGCGAAGCCAGGATCAAGGTCGAAACTGAAATCAACATCGTTTTTCTCCTAGTACGAGCCTTGTCGATCTCGCTTGGCTAGGGGATGCGCCCCAGATTGATGCCCGGGCTGCGGCTGCGAGGCGAACAATGAATTCGGGACGCTACGGCAGACTATTCGCGTGCGCTATGCAATTTCGGCAGCAACGTTGCCTTCATCTCGAACAGATTCGCTACCAACAAAATACGCCACTTCCGGTTTTGGCACTTTTGCGAAGTAGCGGCCAACACCGAACATGTCCGCTCATCGGGGTAGACCGGAAGTCATCGGCAGACGGCAAAGCGGCGCTTTTGACCCGAAGGGACATAAGCAAGATCAGAATCCGGCAGTGCAGCGACCTCCTTGCCGGGCGTGATGTGCTATAGTTGCATCAGAAGCACGGGAGCGGGCCGGCGAGGAGCTAATCATGAACACTTTCTCATTCGTGATTTTTGCCACGCCGCTGTTTTGGCCAGTCGCGGCGTCGGCGCAGTTGAACGTTCTGATATCCGGCGGATTCAGTGGCGCGTACGAACAGCTGTTGCCGGAATTCGAGCGGACGAGCGGCATCAAGGTCACGACCGGGTCGGGTGCGTCGCAGGGAGCAGGGCCGCAAACGATTGCCGCGCAGCTCGCCCGCGGCGTGCCTGCCAACGTGGTGATCCTCTCCAGGGAGGGCCTCAGTGAGCTGATCGCCGCGAAGAGGATCGCCGCCGGAACGGACGTGGATCTTGCGCGAGTACCCCTCGGCGTGGCGGTGCGGGCGGGGTCTCCGAAGCCCGACGTGAGCACCGTCGATGCCTTCAAACAAGTCCTGCTCAAGGCGAAAACCGTCGCGATCCCTGGAAGCACCAGCGGTATCTGGCTTACGACCGATCTTTTTCCGCGGCTCGGCATCGCGGAAAAGATCAACGTCAAGGTGACGCCGCGCGGCACGGACGCAACCGGGATGGTCGCCGCAGGAAGCGCGGATCTTGCGGTTATGCCGGTCAGCGAAATTGTGCACGCGGCCGGCGTCGACTTCGCAGGCAGCATCGCGCCGGAGATTCAGTTCGTCCAGGTGTTTTCAGCCGCCGTCGTGGCCGGCTCGGGAGGGATTGAAGGTTCTAAACGACTGATCGAATTTCTTGCCTCCGCGCGCGCTTCCGAGACAATTAGGAAAAGCGGCATGGAGCCGCTCGCGACCTCGAGGTAGGGGTAAGCCGCAACCAAACATGGCCCATGTTGGCTCGGGCTCGAAGAACAGCTCCGGACGAACGGGCATGTTGCTCGCGACCTAATGCGGCCCGCCGAATTCGAAAACGTCGGTTAGTGGAATTCGTCTGACGGACGACGCCGAATTCCATTCGCCGTGCTCCTGCAGCGGCGCTCCGAATCAGCCTTCCCCGAAAGGGTTGTCGGGTCGGCCTGCGCATTGTCCTTTTCGAGGATTGCTCAGCGTTCACTCGCGTTACGGCCTGCACACTCGCGCTGTCACCAATTCGTGACACGCTAACCAGAG
>JBATYU010000290.1:0-6394 GCA_049674245.1 Bradyrhizobium sp.
AGCCCGCGGCGTTCACCGCAACCGTCGGCATGAAGCCGACCTATGGCCGCTGCTCGCGCTGGGGCATCGTCGCCTTTGCATCCTCGCTCGATCAGGCCGGCCCGATCGCGCGCAGCGTGCGGGATGCCGCGATCCTGATGGGTTCGATGGCGGGTCACGACCCCAAGGATACGACCTCGGCCGATCGCGCGGTGCCGGACTACGAGGCGGCGATCGGAAAATCCGTGAAGGGCATGAAGATCGGCATCCCCAAGGAGTACCGCCTCGACGGCATGCCGGACGAAATCGAAAGGCTCTGGCGCGAGGGCGCGGCCTGGCTCAAGGCCGCCGGCGCGGAACTGGTCGAAATCTCGCTGCCGCACACCAAATATGCGCTGCCGGCCTATTACATTGTCGCGCCCGCGGAAGCCTCTTCGAATTTGGCGCGGTACGACGGCGTGCGATACGGCCTGCGCGTGCCCGGCCGCTCAATTGGCGAAATGTACGAGCATACCCGTGCCGAAGGCTTTGGCGCGGAAGTGCGCCGCCGCGTCATGATCGGTACCTATGTGCTGTCTGCCGGCTATTACGACGCCTATTACCTGCGGGCGCAAAAGGTCCGCACGCTGATCAAGAGGGATTTTGAGGATTGCTTTGCCAAAGGCGTGCAGGCCCTCCTGACGCCTGCGACGCCGTCGGCGGCGTTCGGCATCGGCGAGAAAGGCGGCGCCGATCCCATCGAGATGTATCTCAACGACATCTTTACGGTGACCGTGAACATGGCCGGCCTGCCGGGGATCGCCGTTCCCGCCGGCAAGGATGCGCAGGGTTTGCCGCTCGGGCTGCAACTGATCGGCCGCCCGTTCGACGAGGAAACGCTGTTCTCGCTCGGCGAAGTGATCGAGCAGGCGGCCGGGCGGTTCACGCCCGAAAAATGGTGGTGAGCATGGCGGATTTCAAAGCCAGCCTTTCGGGCGCCGCACCCGCGCCAAATCTCGCGCCGCCGCTCGCGGCCTTGTGGTGGGCGGCGAAGGGCAACTGGGATCAAGCCCACAAGATCGTGCAGGACGAAGACACGGCTGATGCCGCCTGGGTCCATGCCTATCTGCATCGCGTCGAGGGCGACCTCGGCAACGCCGGCTACTGGTACCGGCGGGCCGGACAACCTGTGGCGAAGGATTCGCTCGAAACCGAATGGGATCGCATCGTTTCCGCGCTGATCGAAGGTGGAACACCATGACCGCCACCAACGGCAAGCTGGTCAAGGGCTCAACCGGCGACTGGGAAGTCGTGATCGGCCTGGAGGTCCATGCCCAGGTCACCTCGAACGCAAAACTGTTCTCGGGCGCCTCTACCGAATTCGGCGGCGAGCCCAACAGCCACGTTTCGCTGGTCGATGCGGCGATGCCGGGCATGCTGCCTGTCATCAACGAGAAATGCGTGCGGCAGGCTGTCCGGACCGGTCTCGGGCTCAACGCAAAGATCAATCTGCGTTCGGTGTTCGACCGCAAGAACTATTTTTATCCCGACTCGCCGCAGGGCTACCAGATCAGCCAGTACAAATCGCCTGTCGTGGGCGAGGGCGAGGTGGTCGTTGAACTCGATGGCGGCAAGACCGTGACGGTCGGGATCGAACGGTTGCACCTGGAGCAGGACGCCGGCAAGTCGCTGCACGACCAGTCGCCGACCCTATCGTTCGTCGACCTCAACCGTTCCGGCGTCGCCTTGATGGAGATCGTCTCAAAACCCGACATCCGCGACGCCGAGCAGGCCAAGGCCTATGTGACAAAACTGCGCTCGATCCTGCGTTATCTCGGCACCTGCGACGGCGACATGGAGAAGGGCAGCCTGCGCGCCGACGTCAACGTCTCCGTGCGCAAGCCGGGCGGCCCGCTCGGCACCCGCTGCGAGATCAAGAACATGAACTCGATCAATTTCATCGGCCAGGCCATCGAATATGAGGCGCGGCGCCAGGTCGACATCATCGAGGACGGCGGGGTGATCGACCAGGAAACCCGGCTGTTCGACCCCGACAAGGGCGAGACGCGCTCGATGCGCTCCAAGGAAGAGGCGCACGACTACCGCTATTTCCCCGATCCCGATCTGTTGCCGCTGGAGTTCAGCGAAGCCTATGTCGCAGGGCTCAAGGCGGGCCTGCCGGAATTGCCGGACCAGAAGAGGTCCCGCTTCATCGCCGACCTCGGGTTGTCATCTTATGACGCAAGCGTCCTGGTGGCCGAGCGCGAGAGTGCCGAGCTCTATGAGACGGTGCTGGGAACGCTCGCCAACAAGGCGCGGGACGGCAAGCTCGCCGCCAACTGGGTGATCAACGAGCTTTTCGGGCGGCTCAACAAGGAGGGGCGGGATATTGCGGCCTCGCCAGTATCCGCTGAACAGTTGGCTGCTATCATCGATCTGATCGGTGAGGGCACGATCTCCGGCAAAATTGCAAAAGATTTGTTCGAAATCGTCTGGCAGGAGGGCGGCGATCCCCGCGCGCTGGTCGAGACGCGCGGCATGAAGCAGGTCACCGACCTCGGCGCGATCGAAAAGGTGGTCGACGGCATCATATCAGCCAATCCGGACAAGGTTGCCCAGGTCAAAATCAAGCCGGCGGCGATCCAATGGTTCGTCGGCCAGGTGATGAAGTCGTCCGGCGGCAAGGCTAATCCGCAGGCCGTCAACGACCTGCTCAAGTCCAAGCTCGGAATCTGATCGTGTCAGGACGGTGGTGGCGGCATCATCGCGCATGCAAGTGCGCGCCGATCGCCGATCGTGCGCACCGATTGCTCGTTGCGGCCTGCAATTGATCGCCTCGACCTTGTTGCGAATCGGCTTTGGCGATTCGCAAAAAAACCCGCGTTGGCGAGCGAGGATGAGACGCCAGGCCGTTAAGCATGAAAATTTTTTTATTGCCAAAATGTGCGACTCAGAGTCCACGCAGCGCCTTTCCGGGCGATGCAGGCACTTTGCGACCACCTCGGTTGCTGACCGGTCGATCACAGCGCGAATAGAGGAAATGCCTGCGGTGCAGCCGCTTCCTGCAATATTGACTTTCGCGGATGTCGATCCGGCGCGGGTTTTTCGCGTCGCTTCTCGAACGCGTCGCCGCGTTGTCGATCGACGCGCGCCGCGCGCTCTCACATCGGTGCGTCAACGCTTCCTTAAGCTGGACGCTGTTTTTTTCGATGTGTTGGTGTATTCGGGATGTAGTGCATCTCGATTCCCGAGTGCACGCAGCGATTAAGCCATCTCACTACATTAGGAGGGCCACATGGCTAAGAAAGCTAAGAAGGCAAAGAAGGCGAAGAGCGCAGTGAAGAAGACTGCGAAGAAGACCCGCAAGGTCGCCAAGAAGACGTAAGTCTCGTTTGACGCAATTGCCGGCGGCTTGACGCCGGCACGTCATTAGAGCGCGCACCGGGAATTTGCTTTCCGCAAGGTTTCGATGCGACGGCTCTGATCGACGAAAGAGGGTGTCGGCGAGACATCAGGTCAACGGCTGGATCGTATTTCGAAAGAAACCCGGTCCGGCAGAAGAAACAGGTTTTCTTCGTTCGGTGCGGATCCCTTGCGTCCGCAATTTCACCGGGGCTACGGCCTCACGTGAAATCTGGTCCTGACGTGTTCGCCGACGCCCTCGTCCCCATCGCCGAGGTCTTAATCCGGCGTTTTGATTTCCCGACACCCAGCACCCAACTCCGGCACATCGTCCGTCCATGCGCGCGCAGCGCGCGACGCGTTCGTCCGCAATGGTTATCGTTCCGCGAAGCCGGAAGGTAAATCTTCTTTTGAGATTGCGCGGCAGGCTCAGCAAGACAAGGGTTTGCGAGACTTCTGCGCCGCTCGCGGGGGCAGCGCGTTTACATCCCGTTCATCGCGATACTTAAACTGCCCTTCAAATTTGATCGGTCATGATCGCCTCAACAAGCCGGCAAACGGCGAGGGGACGACAAGGCGTTTTGACAGTTGGACAGGGGCCGCACTCGCGAAACGCAGGGCGTGGCAAATGACAAAAAAGGAGACGGGGATGTTTCAGGGACAGTTCGATCTGGATGGCGCAACGCCGGTGGCGGCAACCGCGATCCCCGACGTTTTGTTCGAGCGCGGTCTTTATTGGGCGAGCGGACGCTCCGGCGTCGTCAATCTCGTCGCCGCGCATAAATGGTTCAACCTGGCGGCGTGGAAAGGCCGCATCGACGCGGTCGCCTTGCGACGCGAGGTCGCCGAGATGATGTCGGATGGCGAGATTGCCGCCGCCCAACGCGAAGCCCGCACCTGGATGACGGCGCATTAAGGCCGGGACATCCTGGCGGGGACGCTATAGAGCGCGGATGCGTAGCCCTATTCCAATCCAGGGTCGAAGGGGTTCAAGGTGCGGACCTCAAAGCGGTCGAAATCCCGTACGTTGCGGGTGACGATCGTCAGGTTGTGAACCGTGGCGCTCGCCGCGATCATCGCGTCCTCGATCAGTTCATCCGGCTTGCGATGCATGAGGCGCGCCCATGCGCGGAACGTCCGGGCGTCCATACTCAAGATGTTATAGGATCGCGCGACCTGCTCCAGCCATGCCTCAAGCTCGGTCGCTTTAGCCTGGTCGCGCTCGCGCGTGATCTCAATGCCTGCCTGGATTTCACTGATCGTAACGGCTGAAAGGTGCAGGTCGTGGTCGTCCACGCGCTTCAACCATGCGAGGACCGCGTCATGTGGCCGGACCCGGCGCAGCTCCGACACAACATTGGTGTCCAAGAGATACATAGGCGTCAGGCAAACTCGCTGGATTTGCGCCGGCGCCTGCCGCCTCGCTTTGGAAGCTTGATGTCTGCGCGCGGGCCTTCGGCCAGCAGCAAGTCCTTCAGCGAAGGTCTCGCCATACGCTGCAGCTCTTGCCAATCGCGGACAGGAACCAGCACGGCAGCATCAGTGCCACGGCGGGTCACGAGCTGTGGTCCTTCGTTGAGGCAGGTTTCAAGCAGTTCACTAAATCGAGCCTTCGCATCCTGGACTGACCAGCTATTCACGCAAGCCTCCCGCGGTATCGCCTAGTGGTGGTTCAGAAGTTCTCTTCATTATCGCTGCCGGTCCTTCAAGAGATGCGAACTTCGGATTCTGGACACTAGTCAGATAACTAGTCATTTCCCTTCGCGAAAGCAAGACTCCGGCCTCGCCGCCACCTCGGCGTTTTCAGCAATGATTCCGGGGCTGGAATATGTGCCGCAATTCACTTTAGTCCTGGCGCGCCAGGCAGCATTTCTTCGCCTTCTTGCCGCTGCCGCAGGGGCAGGGATCGTTGCGCCCGACGTGCCGCAGGGGATTTCTGACCGGCTCCATTGGCAAGTGGTCCACCGCGAAGAGATCCTCGCCGAACTGATCCTCCTCCCCGAACGGCCCGTCCTGATCTGCGTCCTCGGCGTAATCCGTCCATTCCAGCGCCTCGACCACATCCTCGATATAGCCGAAATGAAATAGGCTGAATCGATCGATGTCGTCCGGCCTCTGCTCGGCCTCCACGAGTTCCTGCTCGAACTCGCTGCGTTCGAGAAGATCCGGTGGCACGCGGCCTTCGTCCCACGCGGCGCGCACAAGTGGCGCCAGATCGCGCAGGCCAAGCAGCGCGATCGCCTGCAGCCAGCCAATCCAGGCTTGATCGTCGTCGGCCGCGAGGCGCTCCTGGTAAAATTGGACGAGAACACGTTGCATCCGCTCGCGCTCAATCAGGCCCTTCCAGGTGAGGAAGGTCGCGGCGCCCAGCAGCGCTTCACGGATGTACCCATCGATGGAAGCATCCAAGGCGAGTTCGAACAGCGGCTCGGCGTCGCCGTCGAACACACCGGCGGCAATGCTCGCCAAGCTTTCGGTGATGGCATCGCCAAGCAAATAATCGAGCTCGTTCCACGGACGTCGCAACAGGCGCAGCAGCGGTCGGTATGCCTGGCTTACGCGCGCGCCGCCCAGGATATACAGCCCACGAAAAAGCAGCATGTTCTCGTCTTCGGCTAGCGTCTCGCCATCGGCCGCTCGCTCGAGCAGCGCGAGCAGAGCGGGAGAGGATTCTTCGATCCTGATGGTGCACTGGCCGAGAGCCAGGACCGGCAACTTCCGCTCGGTCGCGACCGCGTCGAGGCTCTCCTCGATCGGTCCAAGATCGAGTTCGTCGCTTCCATTGCCGAGAATGGCTTCGAGCTCTTCCTTCTTCATGCGATGCGCCTGTTAAGCTTCGAAAAAGCTCTCTTCGTGCCATCAAGCAGGTGGCGTGCCACCGGCGGCCCGCGAGGCGGAGGGTGGCGGAGACGGAGTCCGCTAAATGCTATTGAAATAGCATCACTTTTTTCGCTTTCCTCCGATTTACCCCTAAATCTACCCCGGGCCACCGCGGAGCGTTGCTCGTGCTGGTGCCCATGCTTGACGACTATCC
>JBATYU010000291.1:0-3040 GCA_049674245.1 Bradyrhizobium sp.
GCGGCTGCCGCGCTGGAGCCGCTGGTATTGGGCGTTTCTCGCCGTGCTCGCGGGGGCGCTGATCGTCCTGTCCCATTCCACCGGCAAGACCTCGTTGTGGCTCGAAGATCGCCGGATCTGGGTCGCAGGATCAGTCGGCGTGCTCGCAGCCTTGCTGGCGCTGGCGTTGAACGCCAGTCGCTGGAAGATCTTTGCCACCGTCGTGATCGCACTGGTGCTGATCCGCGTCTATCCGGCGGACGAGGGCCGCGTCGACACCGTGCGCAGCTTCTTCGGCGTCCACAAGATCGTCGTGACGCCGCACGGGCAGTACCATGTGCTGATGCACGGCACCACGATCCACGGCGCCGAGAAGTTCCAGAACAATGACGGCACGCCGGTCACCGGTAGGCCCGAACCGATCACCTACTACTACAAGGATGGCGGCATCGGGCAGGCGATCACCGCGATCCGCGAGCGCAAGGGCACGCCGCTGCGCGTGGCGGTGATCGGCGTCGGTTCGGGCACGCTGGCCTGCGCCTCCGAGCCCGGTGAGACCTGGAAATTCTTCGAGATCGATCAGACCATGGTCGATACCGCGCGCGATCCGAAATATTTCACCTACATCCAGAATTGCGAGCCGGACCTCAAGCCGGTGATCGGCGACGCCCGGCTGACCTTCGCCAAGGAACCTGACGGCGCTTATGACCTGATCATCGTCGACGCCTATTCATCGGACGCGATCCCGATCCATCTTGCGACCGAACAGGCGATGAAGATCTACAAGGACAAGCTGGCGCCGCAGGGCGCCGTGGTGATGCACGTCTCCAACCGGCACCTCGAACTCGCCAGCGTGATCGTCGGCATCGCGGACGCCAACGATCTCAAGAGCTGGGTCTATAGCGAGGATTCCGGGCGCGACGACGAATATATCTTCGCCACCTCGGTCGTGGTCTCCGCGCGCGAGGAGGCCGATGTCGGCAAGCTCGCATCCTCCGATCAGTGGGCGGAGACCGAAGCCGACGCGAAGCAGCGGGTCTGGACCGACGATTATTCCAACGTGCTGGGCGCGGTCTATCGGCGGCTGCGCGACGGCGAGCAGTAGGGACGAGGGAGCACGCCGCTCGCACGATCAAAGCTCAACCCAATCTCATCAAGCCTTCCAGTCGTGTTACAGGTACCAGGCGAGGACGGCTTTGAGCTGGGCGCTTTCAATCACCGGCAGAACGAAGATTTGCTTCATCCCGGACGCACAAGCCAGCGATGCAACGATCGATTCATCGTGCTTGAGATGTTCGTTGATGACCGGCATGCCGGTCGCCCAGGCGCCTCCGATGCATCCTTCGCCTTTACGTATCGATTTCGAAGCATAAAGCGCGTCGAGATCAGTATTCTTGCTGCAGTCGCCTGAATGGAACGCTAATGCGTCTCGAGCTTCGTTGGGCACCCAAATCTCGAACCGCGCCGCGATCGGCGTCGCCTGCGCCGATAACAACGTCATGACCCAAGTCTGATCAGAGGTCTGATCGGAAGACGTCTTGCAGGGGATGCCGACGCCGCAGGTGATTCCGATTTCAGAGGCTTCTTCGCGTCGCAGGAACCCCTTTGAATTGAGCAGATCCTTGATAATCAGCGGCTGGCCTGCCTTCCAGGTTCGGCCGGGCAAGCCAAAACCTCGTGGAAACCTGGTGTGCCTTGAATTGAATTCGAATTCGTCGGCGGTGCCGTAGTAGCCGTCGACCAGGGCCAATTCGTGAGACAGTCCCAGATCGTTGTGCCAGAGCTCGATGGCGCCAACGAGCTTTTCGTCACCGCCGCAAAACAGCACCATCACCGCGTGAAGGAATTCGCCGGCAAAGACTGGAAGGGCGACGCCGCAGGTCAGTCCAATTTCCTTGGCCTCGTCGGGCCGCTTGAAATAGGAATCGGATAACTTGGTCAGAACAATCGGGTGGCCGGCGGCCCAAGCCTTGCCGGGCAGCCCCTCGTCGTAGGCGAACAGGGTATTTTCGCTGAGTGCGCGAAATTCGGAAAATTCCGCGCCGCAGAGGCTGCCTTCGAGTTCCAGCCGTGTCCGGGTTCGGTCGGGCACCCACAGCTCAACAACTCGGATGAAGGTCTTCATCGGGACATCCCTGATCGCTGTAGCGGCAAGCATCGGCGATTTCGAGACTTCAGGTGCGCGCAAATAACAGGCAGCAAGCGCTTAAAGATCGAGCGCTGCGAATTAAAAGGTGTTCCTCGATGCGCCGAACTGGGCGGGGCCTATTTGTCGGACAGCCGTGCGCGGATAAAGGCTTTCGCCGTATTGCATGCGTTGTTGCTTGCAAAGCTCCGGCGGGGAATTGCGATGCCCGCCGATTGCCCGATCCAGATGAGGAGCAAGTCCTTTTCGCTGGTGAACCGGCTGACGGCGGCCCATCGCCACATCGTCTGCGATATCTGGCCGCTCAGGGTGATCCCGGTGGCATCGAAGACGGCGGTCTTGGACTCGAACGCGTTGGGCGTGCCGGCCAGATATCTGCGCACGGCAATTCGGCGCACGAAGGACCCGGCGATGACCATCGCGACGGTGCCGAGCAGGACTGCCGCCAGGCTGAATTGGCCGATCAAATCGCCCGCCGCGGGGTCGCCGGACAGACGCCCCCGATGGATCGGAACATTAGCGCGACGGGGATCGCACTGAACAATCCCGCAGCATAAGCGAGGAAGTTGGTCCAGCGCGACTCGTGCTGGCCACGTATCGCGAAGTAGCGCGCATAGTCGTCCGCGGTCATATCGAATGTCACTTCGATTCGATCGGGGATCAGCTCGCTCATCTCTGGGTCCCAGGAGCTATGTCCCGTCTCGTCGCGTCAGCCCGCCAGTCGAACCGTCAGCGCGGCTGGTAATATTGCCGCTGCTGGTAGTAGCCCTGCGGCGGCGCGTATTGCGGCGTATCGCCCGGGTTGTTGTAATACTGATATTGCTGTTGCGGATAAGCCTGCGCGTCATAGACGCGCCGGCGCGGCGCGGGATAACGCTGGTCGGTCACGCTGCCGTCGGCCGGATAGATATAGCC
>JBATYU010000292.1:0-7206 GCA_049674245.1 Bradyrhizobium sp.
GAGGAATCCCGTGAAATCACCCCGATTTTCGCGCGCGAGCCGGGATCGCGGGCCACCGCCTTGATCTCGACGATGCCGTCATAGATCTCGGGCACTTCCTGCGCGAACAGTTTTGCCATGAATTGCGGATGGGTGCGCGAGAGGAAAATCTGCGGGCCGCGGGTCTCGCGCCGCACGTCGAAAATATAGGCGCGGACGCGGTCGCCATTGCGGAATACCTCGCGCGGCAGCATTTCGTCGCGCCGCACGATGGCTTCGCCGCGGCCGAGATCGACAATGACGCTGCCATATTCGACGCGCTTGACGATGCCGTTGACGATATCGCCGATGCGGTCCTTGAATTCCTGATATTGCCGGTCGCGCTCGGCCTCGCGCACCTTCTGCACGATCACCTGCTTGGCGGATTGCGCGGCGATGCGGCCATATTCCAGCGGCGGCAGCGTGTCGGCGATGGTGTCTCCGACCTGCGCGCCCGGATTGGCGCGTTGCGCATCGATCAACGAAATCTGGTTCGCCGAATTCTCGACCACGTCGACCACCAGCATATGGCGCGACAGGCGGAGTTCGCCCTTCTTGGCGTCGATTTCGGCGTGCACATCGGTCTCGCTGCCGTAGCGCGCGCGCGCCGCCTTGGCGATGGCGTCTTCCATCGCTGCGATGACGATGCCGCGGTCGATCGACTTCTCGCGCGCGACCGCGTCTGCGATCTGCAGCAGTTCGAGTTTGTTGGCGCTGACTGCCATGGTTAGTCTCCCTCGGTAGTATCGAATTCGCCTCTCAGCGCTTTGTCTGCGGCGAGGCGGTGGCGCTTGGTATTTTTCGGAACCCGTTTTTTCTGCGGTTTCAAATTCTTCGCGTGCGGCGGGAGCGGCGGCTCGAGGCCGAGACTACGCTTGAGCTCACGCTCCGCCTTCTTGCCGCGCCGCATCGATTCGGCGATCAGTTCGTCGGTCAGCGCAAGCCTTGCTTCGGCAATATCCTCCATCACAAGCAGCGGGTCGTCATCTTCGCCCGGCCGTGTGTCATCGCGATGTAGGCGCACCGCCTGCCCCTCGACGCCCGCAAGCGTACCGCGGAACCGCTTGCGGCCTTGATGGGCGACCGCCCTTTCGATCTTCACAAGATGGCCGGCGTAGCGTTCGAAGTCGGAGCGGCGCACCAGCGGCCGGTCGATCCCCGGAGAGGAAATTTCCAGCCGGTAGGCGCGGTCGATCGGATCGGCAATGTCGAGCACGGGAGAAAGCGCCCGTGAAATCGCCTCGCAATCCTCGATGTGCATCGATCCGTCCGGCCGTTCCGCCATGATCTGGACGGTGCAGCCGGCCTCGCCCGAAATCTTGATCCGGACCAGCCGGTAACCCATGCCCTGCAATACCGGCGCGGCAACCGCCGACACCCGGGCCGCCATGCCCGGTTCTACCACCAGGCGCGGTTCGGCCAACAGATCATTGTCCACGGAACCAGCGATCGGATCGGTCATATCCAGCGTCAAAATCGGTCCATTTTGCATTGGGTTGTGAGACTGAACGGACTACCGCTGCGCCGGGTCCGTTCAGGTAATAAAAAAGAGCGGGTCCCGCGGGGCCCACTCTCAATACGCGATCGTATGAGAACCTTAAGTTGCTGCCGATATAGCGGTTTTGGTGCGATCCCGCAAGGCCTGCGAAGCCGAACGGCGCGATTTTTGCGGCCCTTCCGGGTGCTTTCGAACCTAACCCTTCCTTCACGAAGCCCGCCTAAATTGCGGACAAACTGGGTGTCCCGACCAACTTGAAGCGCCATCAGGCGACGCGCCGGTTTTGAGTGTGTTGATGACAGCCGCCACGTTGCTGATCCCAGGGCTCGATGAGATCGTCAGGCATGGCGATCCCCAGCGCCGCGCCGAAGCCGCGCGGCGGATCGCCGAGCTGTTCTTCCAGGATGCGGCAACGCTCAGGTCCGATCACGTCGATCTGTTCGATGGGTTGTTGATCGATCTCGTTCCGCACGCCGAATTGGCCGCGCGGGTCGATCTCGCCGAGCGAATGTCGCTGCTTGCCAACGCGCCGCGCGAACTGGTCGGGCAACTCGCGCGCGAGAACGAAATCACGATTGCCGGGCCGCTGTTGCGCCGCTCGCCCGTTCTCGACGAAGCGGCGCTGATCGAGATCGCGCGCGTCAAGGGCCAGGGGCATCTTTTGGCCATGTCGGAGCGGCCGACGCTCTCGACCGATCTCACCGACGTGCTGGTGCAGCGTGGCGACCGCGACGTGGCCAGGCGTACCGCCGGAAATTCGGGAGCGCATTTTTCGGAGGGCGGATATTCGACGCTGATCAAGCGCGCCGGCCGGGATGGCGTGCTGACGCTCAAGCTCGGCCAAAGGGACGATCTCTCCGCCGATCTGTTGAAGGAACTTTTGGCGGGATCGATCGACGTCATCCGCCGGCGCCTGTTCGAGGTGGTCAAGCCCGCGAGGCAAGCGGTGATCAAGCAGGCGATGACGGAGATTTCCGGCGTGCCCGAGCAAGTCGAAAGCCGCCGCGACTTCATGCCGGCGCAGCGCACGGTGCTCGCGTTGCATCGCGACGGTTATCTGAACGAAGGCGCGCTGCTCGGCTTCGCGAAGAGCCATCGATATGAGGAATCGGTCGCGGCGCTGGCCGCGATGTCGGGGGTGAAGATCGCAACGCTCGACCGTCTGATCTCGGGCGACCGCCACGATCCGATCCTGATCGTTGGCAAGACCATCGGCCTCGAATGGGCCACCGTTCGCGCCTTGCTCCTGCTGCGGCTCGGGCCGAATCGCGTGCCGGCGCCGGCCGACATCGAGGCAGCGCGCACGAATTTCGCGCGGCTCATGCCCTCGACCGCCGAGCGGGTGGTGCAATTCTGGAAGAGCCGTTAATCAGCCGATCCTCCGGAACCGCAAATAGGCCGCGACACGGCCTTCGCGCTCGGCTTTGCGGCCATAGCGGGTCATGGTGTAGCCGTCCCAGGGCAGGCGCCAGTCACTGGCGCGCTCGGCCATCCAGAGAAAAGCGGGCGAGCGTTGGAAATGCGCAAGCGTCCAGGCGCAGTAATCGGCAATGTCACTGACGAAACGAAATTCGCCATCGGGTTTCAAGGCGCGCGCCATCGCGGCGATGGTCGCATCCTGCACGAAGCGCCGCTTCCAGTGCCGCCGCTTCGGCCAGGGATCGGGATGGATCAGGTCGATCCGCTCAAGCGAGCGCGACGGCAGCCATGCCAACAGTTCGGTGGCGTCGCCCGCGAATAGACGGATGTTGCCGATATTATGCGCCTCGATCTGGGTCAGGATCTTGGCCATGCCGTTGACGTAGGGTTCGCAGCCGACAAAACCGCTCTTCGGGAAGGCCAGTGCCTCCGCGACCAGATGTTCACCGCCGCCAAATCCGATCTCTAGTCTCACTCCATCGGCCTGCGGATCAAACAGGGCGGCGAGATCCGACGGGGCCGGCTTTGCGATATCGAGCGCCAGGCGCGGCAAGAGATGTTCGATCAGATCGGCCTGATGCGAACGCAGTCGGTGTCCCTTGCGACGGCCGAAGAATGAGCCGCGCGCCTGAATGGCAGCTCCGTCGCGGGGGGTAGCGCTCATCGCAGCGTCTGATAAAGCCGGTACAACAGCCGGGCGCGCGGCTCGATCGAGGAGATGTACATCTGCTCGTAGTGGGTATGCGCACCCTGGCCGTCGACGCCGAGGCCGTCGAGGGTTGCGGTATATGGCGCGGTGAAATTGCCGTCGGAGCCGCCGCCGGTGCGTGTGTCCACCAGATCGAAGCCGATCTCGGCCGCGAGCGTCTTGGCGTGCTCGTAGAGCGCGGCTCCGGCATCGCTCTTCTCGTAAGGCGGCCGGTTCAGCTCGCCGACGACTCTGATGCTGACGCCCTCGGTGTGCGTTTTCAAATCGAGAATCTTGGGGACGAGTTCGTCGGCATCCATCAGCGTCGGGACGCGCATGTCGACCTCTGCATAGGCTTCTTCGGGAATCACGTTGGGTTTGGTGCCGCCTCTGACGACGCCGACATTGACGGTGACGCCACGCTTTGGGTCGTTCATGGCTTCAAGCGTCTGGATGATGTTGCCGAGCTCACGGATGGCGCTGCGGCCGTCGCCGGGTCGCGTACCGGCATGCGCAGGCACGCCTTTGATGAAAATCTCGAACCGCGCGACGCCCTTGCGCCCGGTGACGATCTTGCCGCCGTCGCGGGCGGGCTCGGTCACCAGCACATATTTGGCCTTGCGTCCCTCCGCCTCGATCAGCGCGCGTGAGGTCGGGCTGCCGATCTCTTCGTCTGAAACATAGAGCTGGGTCACGCCGAGCGGCGTGCGCGCAGGCATCGCGCAAAGCTGGCGGAACGCGTGGTAGGCGAGATAGGCGCCGCCCTTCATGTCGTAGATCCCGGGGCCGAACGCGCTGTCGCCCTCGACCTTGAACGGCAGGCGTTCGATAAAACCGAGGGGATGCACGGTATCGAGATGGCTCAGCACCAGAATTCCCGGTTTATCCCGGCCCCATGAGGAACGCGCCACGAGATGATCGCCGCATCCGTCGCGCCCCGCGATCCGCTCCATATTGGCAGGCAGGTCGCGATAGCCGTCGGCGACGAGGTCGGCGAGCTTGTTGACTTGCAAAGGTGCTTCGGTCGGTGTCTCGATCTCGACCCAGCGGCGGATCCCGTCGAGAATGGCTTTTGGATCGAAGGATGCGGTGGTCATCGGTGTGCCACTGTCGCGACGTCAGGATGATGCGTTGTCATGCGCCCGCGCCGCCGGGCGCGTCAATGGCACATTGGCGCGCATGATCGCAGGCCTCAGGGCCTGTCGGCTGTCTCGCGTGCGGCGATCTGCTCGACCAGGTCGACAATGCTGCGGCGGAGCTTGGCATCCGTGATGCGGGTAAACGCGCGGGTCAGCGCCAGTCCTTCCGAGGTCGCGAGAAAATCGGAGACGTAAGCCGGCGAGGTGCCTTCCCTAAAACTTTCGCCGTTCGCGGTGCCGCTCGGTCCTCCCTCGAACAGAAACGAGACCGGGACCTGGAGGAT
Organism: Bradyrhizobium sp.; assembly: GCA_049674245.1. Taxonomy (GTDB): domain Bacteria; phylum Pseudomonadota; class Alphaproteobacteria; order Rhizobiales; family Xanthobacteraceae; genus Bradyrhizobium. The sequence goes on from JBATYU010000292.1 coordinate 5,047, forward strand.
TTCCGAGATCTGCTGGATGCGGCTGGCGCCGACCCTGTTGGTGCCCTTCTCGTATTTTTGAACCTGTTGGAACGTCAGTCCCAAGGCTTCGCCAAGCTTCTCCTGGCTCATCCCCAGCATGATGCGGCGCATGCGCACGCGACTGCCGACATATTTGTCAACAGGGTTGGGCGCTTTGGTCGACATCTCCAAACACTCCTCCAAGCCGGGGGATGAAGCATACCAACAGGACGTATGCCGCAGGCGCCAACACCGTCAAATCTTGCTCGGAGGTCGGGGAAAAATGCGTAATATTTGAGCAATGAACTGACTGGATTTTTTTGCAGCCGAACAATGCGAACGGCATAGCCGGTCTGTCAACTGCAGGATTTTCGTCGGGCAACCGGAAAAAAGCCCGAATATGCGACCAGCCACCCGAACTCGAAGTTCGCCGAGCCAGGCCGGACGCGTTGCCGCGAACTTGGAATCACGACACTCGTCAGCGCCGCTTCGCGAGGCGCCGCCGGAAAACAAGGAACAAGGCGGCCGCGACGATGATGGCGGCGGGAATATCGCCGAAGCGTGCGTAGATGGTCGGCGCGATCGCCGCCGGTAAAGTGGAATCCAGCACGCCTTCAACGCCAAGACCGAGTTGGGCGACAATCCGTCCCAGCGGATCGATTACCGCGGAAATGCCGGTGTTTGCGGCGCGCACCACCGGCAACCCCTGCTCGACCGCGCGCAGCCGCGCCTGTTGAAGATGCTGGTAGGGGCCGGTCGAGATGCCAAACCAGCCGTCATTGGTCAGGTTGACGATCCAGCCCGGACGGTCGTCGCGCGCGGCAATGTCGGCGGGAAAAATCACCTCGTAACAAAGTAAGGGCAGCGCACGCGGGGCGCCGGGTATCGCCATCGTCCGGCGCAGCGTGCCCGGGATGAAACCGCCAGAAACCTTGGTGAGCTGCACGAAACCGAGCTTTTCCATCCAATCCTGCAATGGCAGGAATTCGCCGAACGGCACCAGATGCAGCTTGTCGTAAATCGACAGCACGGTGCCGTCATGGTCGATCACGTAGACCGAATTATAAGCGCGCGTGACTTTCGTACCGGGCGGCAGATCGGGCGCGCGCACCGAACCTGTGATCAGGACCGTGCCCTTGGGCAACAGATCGGCGATCTGCGCCATCACGTCGGCTTCGCGGGTCAAGAAAAACGGAAACGCCGATTCCGGCCAGATCAGGATGGTGACGTCGCGCACGCCGGTAGATTGCGGTCCCGAGGCGCGATCGGAAAGCGTCAAATATTTCTGCATCACCGCCGCCTTGGCGGAATAGTTGAATTTTTCGTCCTGCTGCAGATCGGGTTGCATGATCCGCAACTTGGCGTTGGCAACCGTCAGGGTCGGGTTCCGCGACAGCCGGACAACGCCGAAGGCGCCCATCGCGATGAGCACGACGATGGCCGTGACCGGCGCGATCCAGGCGCTTCGTCCGCGCGAGCCGCCGTCGATCAGCGCGGCGGGGCTCGCGAATATCGCCACCGTCAGGAATGTCATGCCCCACAGGCCGATCAGCGATGCCGTCTGCGCCAGCGCCAGCGGCTCCGACAGCGCGTAGCCGAACGCATTCCACGGGAAGCCGGTGAGCACCTGGCCACGCAGCCATTCGGCGATCGTGAGGCAGACGGCGAGCGCGATCACACGCGAGCCGTCGCCGGTCCAGATCAGCCGCGCCAGCGCAAAGCCCAAGGCGGTGAACAGCGCAAGATAAGCGGGCAACCCCAATATCGCGAGCGGCAACAACCATGCGAAGGTCGATGCGTCGACCAGGAACGCGTAGCCGATCCAGTACAGTCCAAGCACGAAATAGCCGAGGCCGAACCACCAGCCTGTCATCGCCGCCGCCGGCACGCCGCGCCATCTCCCGGCGCCCGCGCCGTCGATCAAAAAGACCATCACCGGGAAGGTCAGGAACAACACCGGCCATGCGTTGAACGGCGCCGTCGCCAGCACCGACAGTGCGCCTGCCGACAGCGCGATGGCCGCGCGTTTCCATCCCCAGGTCAGGATGATCGCCAGAGCCGCCGCGCGGAGCCTGTCAGGGATCGTCACTGCGAGCCGGCTCCGTCGCTGGCTGGCGGGCTCGGATTATCGGGGACCGGCGTCTGGCCGCCGTCCGGCAC
>JBATYU010000293.1:0-18593 GCA_049674245.1 Bradyrhizobium sp.
GGGGAAACTAGCCGCCTAGCCTTTTGTTTTGACGCGTTTTCTTTACGCGAACCGGTATCCACTTCGCTCGAAAACGCTATAGCAGCGATCGCCGCCCTTAGATCGGCTCGTAGCTTTCCGACAGGCAATTATCGTCCTCATCGACGCGCCGGCGGTCGAGGATGACGCCGCCGGAGATCGTGATGCGGTAAGTTTGCGGGGCGAGCGGTTTGCCGTTCGCGGCCGTCAACTGCAACACCCTGACGCAGGCGGTCCAGCCCTGTCCGCGGAGGTCGCGACGCGGCGGCGACACCTCAACCTGGTTCGGGTTGGATGCGGCCGTGAACACCGAATCCAGCTTTTCGCGAACCATCTGCTTGACGTCAGGCGGCGGCTCGGGCTGCGGCGGTTCGATCTCTTTGGCGCGCATGAATTCCGGGACCGGCGAACGGCTGTCAGCCCATCCGCAAGCCGAAAGCGCAAGCGCCGTGCCAACCATCAGCGCCGAACGAACGATGATCCCCCGCATCCCGCAAGACCCTATCCCCGACGACGCAAGATACGTGCTTGCGGCGTGTTGGCGCACCCCCGGGCGATCAAAATTTGCTGATCTGCGGGCGAGGGAAGGGGCTTTCGAGGTTTGCCATCAATTGCCGCCGGGGTAAGTTTGCGAGCAAACGGGGCAGGGAGCACACCTATGAAGACTTTCGTGGCGGCACTGGCTGTGTTGGCGCTGATAGCCCTGCCCGCGTATGCGCAGATGGGGGGCAAGCGGCCTCACAGCGAAGACACCAAAGCCGCACCAAAGAAGCCGCAGGTGGATGAGAACGCCTACAAGGCCGCGCTGGAGCGCATTCCCGAGCCCAAGGAAAAATACGATCCGTGGGGCGTCGCGCGGCCCAATGAGAGTGCCAAGAAGCTGAAGTGATGCCGGCTGGAGTTTCCGGGATAAATGCGGGGTCGAATGCAGCCGGCTTGAACCTTGTCCCGAAGCTGGGTGACCAATCCGCAATCCGCATTGCCGGGAGGACGCCCCATGTCTCGCCGCTCGCTTCTTCAACTGCTGGTTTCCGCTATCGTCCTGCTCGGTGGTTGTCCCGCGATGGCCGAAAACCGCGTCGCGCTGGTGATCGGTCAATCGGCCTATCGCTCGGTTCCCGCACTGCCCAATCCGGCCAATGACGCCAGGGCGATGACGCAATTGCTCACCGATTCCGGCTTTGAGGTATTGGCGGCATCCGACCTTTCGCAGGATCAGCTGCGCGAGAAGGTCAGCGAATTCGCAGGGCAAGTGGCGACCAAAGGTCCCGACACCGTTGCCCTGGTATTTTATGCCGGCCACGGCTTGCAGATCGACGGCGAGAATTTCCTCGTGCCCATCGATATCGATGTCAAGCGCGAGGCCGATATTCCCATTCAAGCGGTGCGCCTCAACGACATCCTGAACACGCTGGCCTCGGTGCCGAGCAAGATGCGGATCCTGCTGCTCGATGCCTGCCGCAACAATCCATTCCCCGAGATCAACAAGACCGCGGGCCACGGGCTTGCCATCGTCGACGCCAAGACCGGCTCTCCCGGCACCTTCGTGTCGTTCTCGACCTCACCGGGCGCCGAAGCCGAGGATGGCAACGGCAGTGACAGTCCGTACACGACGGCGCTGCTGACGGCGGCGAAAGAGCCGGGGATTCCGATCGAAGAAACCTTCAAGCGCGTTCGCCTCCAGGTCAACAGGGCGACCGAGGGGCGACAGACGCCGTGGGATAGCTCATCGCTGACCGACGATTTCAGTTTTCTTGCGGGACCCGCTGTTGCCGGACCGAAAGCCGCCTCGGGTGCGAAACAAGCTGCGGTCAAGCGCACGGTGGAGGAATGGAAAGGCGAGCTGAAAGGCAAGCCGGTTGAGGTCGCCAATGAAATGATCGTCGGCGACGGCTCTGAAGAGGCCTATGAGGCGTTCGTTGCTTTGTATACGCAGCCGCCGTTCGGTCCGCAGGCGCGTGAATGGCTGGATCGCCACCGCCGGATGGTGGCGTGGAATATTGCCGTGATCACCAACACCGCGGCAGGCTATCGCGCGTTCCTCGCGCAATATCCCGACAGCGATCTGGCCGCGACCGCGCGCAAGCTGGAAGAACGGCTGCGCAACCGGCTCAACATCGCAACCGCGGTCGCCGCCGTCGTCGGCGGCGCACCGGCCGGTTCGACGCCGCCAAACGCCATCAACCCGACTAATGCCTCGCTCCCGGGGCCGACCTGTCCGTGCGGCGTGCCGCCGTCGCCGCTGAAGAAGGTCGACGTGCCCAAGGACAAGTCCAAGGACAAGGATTCCAGTCCGCCCAAGCGGGTCGACAGCAAGCCGCCGAAGCGCCTGCGCGAATCCGACGATGATGTCGTGGTCTATCGCCGCCCGCCGCCGCCCCAGGTTTACGAGCCATCCGGACCATCCATCGGAATCGACATTGGCATTGGCGGATTTGGCGGCGGAGGAATCGGCGGCGGAGGAATGGGCGGAAAAGGCGGTAGCACCGGTATGCCGGGCCGCAGAGGCGGCTACTGACGCCGTTATCCGCTTAAATCGAGCTATGCGACGCGCGGCCGGCTTCGGGCCAGTTAGGACAGTATCGCGAAAGCGCTCGAGACCATCGCCACCGGCTTGTTGTCGGCGGCGCTTGACAGCGTAACGCGGCCAAAGCTCATGGTGCGCCCGCGGCGAACCACCCGGGCGTCGGCCACCACGTCCGACGACATCACCGCGCGCATGAAATGCGTGGTCTGATCGACCGTGGTCATCGGCCGGTAGCCGCGGTTCGCGGCGAGATTTGCGATCGCCATGGCGGTGTCGGCAAACGCCATCAGCGCCTGGCCGCAGACCATGCCGCCAATGCGGCACAGCCGATCGGAGAACGGCATGCGCAGTATCGCGCCCGGCTGCCAATCGGGCGCCGCGTCCGGCGGCGGGTCGTAGTCGATCGCTTCGATCGACAGGTTGAGATCCTGCACCCAGGGTGCGAATACCTCGCCAAGCACGCGCCGCGCTTCCTCGATGCCGATGGCGCTCTGTTGCATCCTAAGGTACCTCCCCGGGTTCCGGTGATGATTTCGCGACCCATTCTGACCGTAGCCGCCCGGCTTGAAAATGCCCGGCTTGAGGCTTTATTGTCTGTTCGAGGCGGGGTGGGGGTTATGACGTTGCGCCGGTGGATACTGATCTTCAGCGTGGTCGCCACGGGGCTTGCGCTGAGCGGCTGCACCAAATGCGGCCCGATCTGGGACGATTGGATGCGGTCGCCGAAATCCTGCAAGTCGGACCAGTTTTAGGCGGCCAGCAGGCGCGCTTGGCCTCGCGGTCCGCGCGGTGGTATATTGCAGCGAAAATACAGGGAGCATCTCATGAGAGTCCTTCGCGTGGCGGCGCTATTCGGGTTCGGCGGATTGTTCCTGACCGGAATGTTCGTGGGCGGGCTGACAGGACCGGCCCGCGCACAGCAATTGCCGCCCATCAATCTGCTCGCGGATGCACCCACCAAGACCCCCGAAGAGAAGGAAGCCGATGCGGCCAAGGAAAACGCGTACAAGGAATCGCTGAAGAAGATACCGGACGCCAAGGTCTCTTCCGATCCGTGGGGCGGTGTGCGCAACGCCGACGCGCCAAAGACCCCGGCCGCCAAGACGACGGCTTCGGCCAAGCCGAAGGCCAAGACCGGCGGCAACGCGAACTGACGCCGCGCGCAGACGACGGATCGAACTCCCGGCAAAATGGCGACTGGCGAGCGGCGCGGACTCGGATTTTGTGGCCGGGATGCCCATATTGGGATGTCGTCATAGTACCGGAGTTGCGACATGCCTTCGCGTCCGCGTGACCTCGCCAACCGGATGGCCGCTCGCCGGCCGGCCGCGCGCGGCAAGCAGGATGACGGCTATCTGCGCGAGACCTTTACGCTGCCCCGCGAAAAGGCGCGGGCGAAGGCGCGCGATTACCTCGCCCGCTATCCCAAGGCCGGCTACATGAGCGCGGTTGAAAGCTGGCGCGAGCTGCCCGGCGACAACATCGAATTTACCATGCGTCGTCTGCCCAGCGCCGATTAGAGCCGGCTGGCGCCGACCAAAAGAAGCAGGCCGCCCCCTAATTCTCGAGTTCGCGTTCCATCTTCTTGAGTTCGCGGTCGATGCGGAGCTGGACGCGGCGGATCGCGAGCAGGTTGATCCTTGTTTCCGTCTTGCCGGTCTTGACCTCGTCGCCGATCCGGAACTGCCATTTCCAGACACCGGGCACGGACGTCGCGGTGACCGTGTATTCAATACCTCTGTGATTCATGGCCTGTCTCCACCACGATTCGACTGCTTAAACATCGCGTTGAGGCCGGATATTCCGTTCCGGGCTTGACTGGCGCCGCTTGACCGCGGCCCGCTGCAGCGCGGGCACCAAGATACGGACAGGGTTTTGAAAAGTTTCAGCACAACAAAAAAAGCGCGCTAGAGCCCTTTCCGTTTCGATGGAATCGAAACGGAACGCTAGATCCTTGATTTGACGCGTTTTCTTAGCGCGAACAGGACTCCACCCCGGATCATGTCCGGGGCAGGCTTTCGCTTGAAAACGGTCTATCGGGCTGCTTCCGTTCCGGCGGAGGCCTAAACGCCAACAAGAGCTGATAGGGAAGGGCGGGAGCTGGATCTTCATGAAAAAGGGCTGATCAGGTTCCCGTCGGTTGCAGCTCATAATACAGCAGCACGGACAAGGCGTTGAAAGAGGCCGCGCTTACTTCGGTCGAACGATGGTCCGCTTGGGGCGGCCCAGTTCGCCGTTCAACCAGCCTGTCACCCGTTCGGACTTCAACGGATCGGATTTCTCGCAGCCAATGCATTGCGGGCCGCCGGGTATGCCGGCCTCCGGCAGCAGCGCAAGCCCAATCGCGCGCCCGCAACGCGGGCAATTGCCGGTTCGATTAGCCTGCCCCATGCAAGTCAGCATGAGGTCCGCCGGTGGACCCGTCCATTCCAAATGTGCGCGCGGTTGGAGAATTTTTGACTCTGTAGGCGTCTGGCCGGCAAGCTTGATCGTGCGCGTTCGGTTTGGGAAGTCCGCCTTTGTTTGAGCATCATGCTCCAACAACAAGATTGAACGGAATGACGATCCGAAGAAAAGTCATTCCTGCTCTGGCGGCGTTAACCGCTCGTCATCAGCAGCAAGCCCGGCCGGCTTGCTGCACGGGCGGGCAGGGCACCGATCCATAGGAGCAATAGACGCAGCAGTCGCCCGGCCTGGGCTTGAGCCGCGTTCCGCAACCATTGCAGTCATAGAAAAACTGGCAGGCGTCGGTCGGCATGGTTTCGAGCGCCGCGTGGCCGCATTCCGGACAAATGATGGTCGATTCCAGGATCGTGCGGGCGACAGTCAAGGCAAACTCCGAATAGGCCAGTCGCGGATCGAGGATCGGCTTGCCGACGTCGGCAAGTGGGCCAAGCGGCCGCCCACGAAGGCCCTATGTGGAAACGCGCTTCTTGCGCTTGGTCTTTGCTGTGCTGCCGGCGGCCGCTCCAGTTCGGACCGCTTCGGCTTCCGCTTCGGCTTCCTTGGCTTCCCGCAGGGCGCGCAAGCGCTCCATGTTCTTGCGGACTGCGGTGGCCTCACGTTCGACATCGGCCATCGCGCGTATTCCTTCCTCGAAGGCGAGGCGCTGCCGGTTGGCCCTGGCGATGCTTTCGGGAGAGGGGTCGCCTGATTTCTTGCCGGCCATGTGCCTTCCCGATCTGCTGCTTCCCGATCTGCCGCCAATAGCCCGCTCAACCCTTGAGGGACCGAGCGGGCAGCGGCGCCGTTCCAGTACATCCGTGGAACGGTGCGAAGGGGTTAAGCCAGCGACAGGTTTTCCGCGCTGGACTTGCCCCGCATCTTGTCGGCCTTGATCTCGAACGAAACCTTCTGGCCTTCGGCGAGGCCGGTAAGTCCCGCCCGTTCGACCGCGCTGATGTGCACGAACACATCGTTGCCGCCGTCATTCGGCTGAATGAAACCGAAGCCCTTCTGGCCGTTGAACCATTTTACTGTACCTATCGGCATATCTCTTCTCCAAAGCGCATGCGCGCAAATCTCGCATGACCATCACGCGATTCAATTCAATTTTGACGATGTCTCTGGAAGAAAAAGAGCCCGCAGGCGCATTCAACAGGGCACAGCGGCTAATCGAATGCCGCCAATCTATACGCTTTGCGAGCAAAATACAAGGGCCGCGCAGGGGATCAGCCCGTTCCGAAGTTCTTGTAACTGCCATCGAAATCGCCCTGCGGTCGCGCTTCAATTCCCCGCGGGGGATAGGTTTGTGCGTCTCACTTTGGCCTTGGTTTTGGCGGGGCCACGCCGTCGACGATGAGACCCGTTTGCAACCGGGCGCCATCACTCGAACGCCACGCCCATCCGTTTTTCCTTGCGCCAGACGATGTGACACGGCCGCTTCAATTGCTCGGTCTGAACGATCAGCGTGAAACGATCCGGAATGAAAATCGGGGTTACGACTTCCAGCGCGGCTCCGGTCTCCGAAAGGTTGCGAACCGTGCAGTCAATGGCACCGCCGCCGAACGAGATGGTTCCGGCTTTCAAGATGCGATGGCGCGGAGCAGCTCGATGCTCATTCATCAAGGCACCAAACGAGATGTCGAGACCATCGGCACAAGCAAGTGCTGACGGGTGGCTTGCAACGACCGGACGATGACGGTGCCACTCTAAACCACGTCACTGAAGTCGGAAACCGGCCAAAGCCGCAATGGCGGATTTAGCCGGCCCATGAAGGAGGCCGCCAGCTCAGGCGGCAACGAACGACACGCCCATGCGTTAGCCCCTAGTTGAAGGCAGCGCCGGACGTTGTTTATCGTTACGCCGCGTCGACAAAAGGGATTGCAGGGGGAGGCTGGAGCGGTAAGGGCACCGCTCGGCTCTGTTTTGGTCCTCAGAAGTCGGCGTTCGGTGAACGGGAACGCGTGGTGCAAGAGACTGTCGACGTATCCCAGGGAACAATACGCGGATTTGCGGTTTGACGAATCGTGTCAGCCCCCTGACACCTCCCCAAGGACGGCCTCAGCTTCTTCAGCCCCGGAGCTGGGGCCGTTCGCTTTGGGCGCCTGGGGTTGAGGAGATAAGGGCAGATGCTGCAATGAAGCAGGCCGCCAATGGAGGCGGCCTAACTCCGCAGATCATTCAGGGACAGAATGATGCGCTTTTTCTCTGTCGCTTGGAGATTTTTCTTCTCGAGCCAGAGCAGGCCCATGGCCAATTGCCTCAGGTCATTTCGTTCATGACCGATTGGCAGCTTGCGGGCTTGCCGCAGCGCGTCGGCGGCATGTTTGCGAAGCGGTGGTGCGATCTTGTCCGACGGGCGTGCCATGACTGACCTCATGGGCTGGGCGGCGCTGACAAGCACCATGTTAAATTACTGCGAATTTGGCTGTCTGTTCGGTGCCCGATTCGGAAATCAAAGATTGGCCACTGCCGCGGGCCGAAAAAATCCCCACCCTCTGAGATGGGAGTGGGGATTAGTTTCACGAGAAGGCCCGCAACGGGTCACTACCGCCGGGGCCAATGCCTTGTAACGCCGATTCTCGACAGTTGGATATCAGATTTAATCAAGATCTGCGCGCAAACGCATTTCCGCGTTTGTCGCGAGGGATTCGGGACACTAGCCCATCCTGAAAGCGCAACGCCGCCCGAGCGGAATATAATCGCTTGGCGGCGTTGGTCAGTCACCGAGGCCCCTGAAATCCCCCCGGCGAAGGTTATGTCTGCAAAGACGATGCGAAGGTTCAACAAAATTCCTGCGCGGCGAGGAACTTGCGGCCAGAAACCTGAGGCCAGGAACCTGAGGCCAGGAACCTGAGGGCGGTCTCCGAAGTCGATTCCAGGCTTCCGGCCCCCCAAGTGGCCGGCGGGAAGAAACCGGCCGCGGTCAACGGGCCGCCAACCGGGGCGGCCTCAACTTGCCCGTTCTCGCCGTGCCAGTCTGCGCAACATCGGCACGCCCGCGTCCCACATGGTAATGACGAGGAGGCCGCCGGCGGCGGCCCCGACGAGCAAGAGGATGACGGCGAGCGTGTAGATCATGGCTAACCCCAGCGCGACGGTTGGTATGTCCTCTTAAGTTACAAAGTGACCAGTTGTTCCGCGGTGCATCTATAGAATTGCACTTTTGCATGGAGCTTTTTGAGCCGCCGAGCCAGCCCGGCCTCGCCCAAGCGTGATTGAAAAAATTCATGGAGCAAGTGGCGGCCTGGGCGGCCTAGCCGAACGATCTGGCGATTTGTGAAAACATAACCATCGCCGCCCGGGTGTAACGGGCGTCGTTGAAGTGCTCATCCACAAAACTAAGGGTGAGGAGAGCAACCACCGCGGCCGTTATCACTCTCATGACCCGTATTATTGAGGCTATTATTTAACCGCCGCTTAATGGGTGGTGAACCGGACGGCCGGCTGGAAATGCACAACACCGCCTGGGCGGAGTATGATCGCCCGGCGGTGTTGTTCACGTCCACGGCCCTCAAATCCCCCAGCCGCGCTAGGTTTTGGCACAAGGAGCGCCAGGGTTCGATAGAAAAAGCCGGCCTGCCGTATTCTTACGGGCGAAGCCGATGGTCAAAAGGAGCCAATGGTGGAGAGAGCTCGGTTGAAATGAAAGAGGCCGCCAACCGAGGCGGCGGCCCGAAACGCACAACGGCGCTGAAGCATTGCGCGGGAGGCCCGGCTGCGTTCCCCCCGCGAGCACGCGCCGGGCCTTACCAGTCAGCAGGGCTGGCGTCTGATCCGACCGGCGAACGATGATGACGCAGTTACGTCAGTTTGAAAACCGGTTGTCCCCATCATTCAACTTTCTCTTGGGTTGAACAGTGATGCGAAGCGCTAGGTCGCGAGAACCGCGCTCTGCCAACTGAGGCGGCCTTACTTCCGTGGGCGTTTTTCTTCTTTCGATAACTCGGCCAGAAATTCCGCCAGCGCTTGCTTCCCCGCAAATTGCGCGGCCGTGTCGGACTGGTATCCGTCTCCGGTCATCTTGATGCCCAACGGTTTGCTCTTGCGGTGCATCTCCCAACTCCAGCGTTCAGGTTGCTGGCCGTGTCGAGAAGTAACGACGTAATAATCGTTGATGGCGTTATCGGTCATCGTCCAGTACCAGGCGGCCTTACTTCGGCGGCTGTAGCACGCTCGAAAGCCACCTAAGCGCATCGGATTTCAAGGGATCGGGGCGGTCGCATTCGAAGCATTGGAACGTGCGCGGTCCCTTGCCACCGGGAGGCAGCGCTAGAATCAAAACGGCCCCGCACTCGGGGCAAGTCGGTCGTTTGGCCCAGCCCATGCCGATATTAGAAAACCGTTAGCCTATAATTGTCTGTTCGGTCCCAGACTCAGATTCAAATAGCCCACTGCGAAATTCAACTTAGGCCACCAGGGGTTAAAACAGGCCAGCACCCTTTTTACGAAAAGAACATATTGCGAACCTGGAACAAATAGGGTACGGTGTTCCCTTGTCAGAGGCCCGCCTCGCCAACCGTTTGTCCCACAAGCGAATCCCCGCCATAAGGAGCACCACCCAAATGTCCGCCACCGCGCTGCGTATCGTCGAAGGATCTTCCATGGACAAGACCAAGGCCCTGTCCGCTGCGCTCTCCCAGATCGAGCGCCAGTTCGGCAAGGGCTCGGTGATGCGGCTCGGCAAGAACGATCGCTCGATGGACATCGAGACCATCTCCTCCGGCTCGCTCGGGCTCGACATCGCGCTCGGCGTCGGCGGCCTGCCGCGGGGGCGGGTGGTTGAAATCTACGGCCCGGAATCCTCGGGCAAAACCACGCTGGCGCTGCACACGGTCGCCGAGGGCCAGAAGAAGGGCGGCATCTGCGCCTTCATCGACGCCGAACATGCGCTCGATCCGGTCTATGCGCGAAAGCTCGGCGTCAACATCGACGACCTCCTGATCTCGCAGCCCGACACCGGCGAGCAGGCGCTGGAAATCTGCGACACCCTGGTGCGTTCCGGCGCGGTCGACGTGCTGGTGATCGATTCGGTCGCGGCATTGGTGCCGAAGGCCGAGCTCGAAGGCGAGATGGGCGATGCGTTGCCTGGCCTGCAGGCGCGTTTGATGAGCCAGGCGCTGCGCAAGCTCACCGCCTCGATCAACAAATCCAACACCATGGTGATCTTCATCAATCAAATCAGAATGAAGATCGGCGTGATGTACGGCTCGCCCGAAACCACCACCGGCGGCAACGCGCTAAAATTCTACGCCTCCGTCCGCCTCGATATCCGCCGCATCGGCGCGATCAAGGAGCGCGACGAGGTGATCGGCAACGCCACGCGGGTGAAGGTGGTGAAGAACAAGCTGGCGCCGCCGTTCAAGCAGGTCGAATTCGACATCATGTATGGCGAGGGCGTCTCCAAGATGGGGGAAATTCTCGATCTCGGCGTCAAGGCCGGCATTGTCGAGAAATCCGGCGCCTGGTTCTCCTATGACAGCCAGCGTCTCGGTCAGGGCCGCGAGAACTCGAAAGCGTTCTTGAAGGCCAACCCCGATATGACCGCGAAGATCGAGGCCGCGATCCGGCAAAATTCCGGCCTGATCGCCGAGCAGATTCTAGCAGGCTCCCCGGAGCGCGACGCCGAAGGCGACGAGGAGCCGGCGGGGGAGTGATCTAACCGCTCGTGTCCCGGACGCGGTGCAGCGCCGTTCGCGCTGCTCCGCAGAGCCTGGATCCATGACGCATCCAGGGCTGAGAGGCAATGGACACGCCGTTCTTTGTCCATATTCTCGCCAGCAAGCGAAACGGGACGTTGTATGTCGGCGTCACCAACAATCTCGCGCGGCGGTTGTCAGAGCATAAGGCCAAGCTCGTTGCCGGTTTCACACGCAAATACGGGGTCGACCAACTCGCCCATTTCGAGGCATTCGATTGTATCCTTGAAGCGCGCGCACGCGAGCATTCTCTGAAACGCTGGCGTCGCGCGTGGAAGATTGCGTTGATCGAGAAGCTGAACCCGGATTGGCGTGATTTGACGAGCGAACTCAACTCGTGAATCGTGTGCCGGTCTCGCCTTCGTTCCCCGGATGCTGCGCAGCACCATCAGCGCGTTCACGCGCGTCTTCGACGCGCTATGGTGATGCGCTGCTGATCCGGGGTCCACAATGGGTCCCGGCTCTGCGGTGCATCGTGAAGAACGCTGCACCGCGTCCGGGACACGACGGCGTCACTCCGCCGCCTCGGCATATTCAGTGATCAGCGGACACGAGCAGACCAGATTGCGGTCGCCATAGACATTGTCGACGCGTCCCACCGGACACCAATATTTGTCGGTGCGCGAACTGCCTGCCGGAAAACAGCCCTCAGCGCGGGGATAGTCCCGCGTCCAGTTATCGTCGGCGATGTCGTGCACGGTGTGCGGCGCATGCCGTAAGGGCGAAGCCTCGATCTTGAAGCGTCCCGCCTCGATCTCGGAGATTTCTCGCCGGATCGCGATCATGGCATCGCAAAAACGATCCAGCTCGGCCTTGGATTCGGATTCGGTCGGCTCGACCATCAGCGTGCCCGGCACTGGAAAACTCATGGTCGGCGCATGGAAACCGTAATCGATCAGCCGCTTGGCGATATCGTCGACGGTGACGCCGCAGCTCTGCTTAAAACCCCTGGGATCGACGATGCATTCATGCGCGACACGGCCTTTTGCATTCTGGTACAGCACCGGGAAATGCGGATCCAACCGAGCCGCAATGTAGTTGGCGTTGAGGATCGCGATCTCGGTCGCCCGCCTCAATCCTTCGCCGCCCATCATCAGAATATAGATGTAGGAGATCGAAAGGATCGACGCCGAGCCGAACGGCGCCGCCGACACCGGCCCGACCGCTGGTCGCGTGGCGCCATCAATCGCCGGATGCCAATTCTCCGGGTGATTTGGCAGGAACGGCGCAAGATGCGCTTTGACGCCGATCGGGCCCATGCCCGGGCCGCCGCCGCCATGGGGAATGCAGAACGTCTTGTGCAGATTGAGATGGCTGACATCGGCGCCGTAATCGCCGGGGCGGGCGAGACCAACCTGCGCGTTCATGTTGGCGCCGTCGAGATAGACCTGTCCGCCATGGCTGTGCACGATGTCGCAGATCTCGCTGATGTGCTCCTCGAACACGCCATGGGTCGAGGGATAGGTGATCATGACCGCGGCGAGATTTTTCGAATGTTGTTCGGCCTTGGCGCGCAGATCATCGACGTCGACGTCGCCGCGGGCGTCGCACGCGACCACGACGACCTCCATGCCGGCCATATGAGCGGACGCCGGATTGGTGCCGTGGGCGGAGGAGGGGATCAGGCACACCTTGCGATGGCCCTCGTTGCGCCCAGCGTGATAGCCGCGGATCGCGAGCAGGCCAGCATATTCGCCTTGCGCGCCGGAATTCGGCTGCAGCGAGATCGCGTCATAGCCGGTGATGTCGCACAGCCATTGTTCGAGCCGCTTGAATAATGCGTGATAGCCGCCTGCCTGCTGGCGCGGCGCGAACGGATGCAGATTGCAAAATTCCGGCCACGTCAGCGGCATCATCTCCGTCGTCGCATTCAGCTTCATGGTGCAAGAGCCGAGCGGGATCATGGCGCGGTCGAGCGCGAGATCGCGATCTGAGAGCTTGCGCATGTAGCGCAGCATCTCGGTTTCCGAGCGATGGGCGTGGAACACCGGATGGGTGAGGAAGGCGCGCGTGCGTCTCAGCTCCATTGGCAGCGCGTCGCGCACGCCGGCCTCAATGTCGGCGTAGGAAAGATGGCCGCCGAAGGCGCGCCATACCGCCTCGACGATCGCAGGCGTGGTGGTCTCATCGAGCGCGATGCCGAGCGTGCGCTCGCCAAGGCTAAAATTGAGGCCCAAATTGAGCCGGAAATTGATCTTTTCGGCAAGCGCGCGGGCGACGATCTGATCCCGCCGGCCCCCGGCCTCCACCGTCACCGTATCGAAGAAGGCCTCGCTTTTGGGCACGAAGCCGAGCTTGCGCAGTCCCGCCGCCAGCACGCTCGCGCGCCGATGCACGGTGCGCGCGATATGCGTCAGTCCCTCCGGGCCGTGATAGACCGCATACATCGAGGCGATCACGGCGAGCAGCACCTGCGCGGTGCAGATGTTGGAAGTGGCCTTTTCGCGGCGGATGTGTTGCTCGCGGGTTTGCAGCGCGAGGCGATAGGCCGGCTGTCCTCGCGAATCCACTGACAGCCCGACGATGCGGCCGGGCAGCGAGCGTTTTAGCGCGTCGCGCACCGCGATATAGGCCGCGTGCGGGCCGCCGTAACCCATCGGCACGCCAAAGCGCTGCGCCGAGCCCACCGCGATGTCGGCGCCGAGTTCGCCGGGAGATGCCAGCAGCGTCAGCGCCAAGAGGTCGGCCGCTAGAATCGCGAGTGCGCCCTTTCCGCGAAGGGCTGCGATCGCGCCCCTCAGATCGCGCACCGTGCCCGACGTTCCCGGATATTGCAGCAATCCCCCGAACACCTCGGCTGAAGCGAGATCGGTCAAGGGATCGCCGACAATCAGCTTCCAGCCCAGCGGTTCGGCGCGGGTGCGCAGCACGGCGAGCGTCTGCGGATGGGTTTCCGCATCGACGAAAAACGATTTTGTCTTCACCTGCGACACGCGCTCGGCGAGCGCCATCGCCTCTGCCGCGGCGGTCGCTTCATCGAGCAGCGAGGCGTTGGCGACGTCGAGCCCGGTGAGATCGCAGATCATGGTCTGGAAGTTGAACAAGGCCTCCAGCCGGCCCTGGCTGATCTCCGGCTGATAGGGCGTATAGGCCGTGTACCAGGCCGGGTTCTCCAAAATGTTGCGCTGGATCACCGCCGGCAGGAAAGTGCCCGAATAGCCCTGGCCGATCAGCGAGGTGAATACCTGGTTCTGGGAGGCCAACTCGCCCATATGCGCAAGCGCCTCGGTTTCGCTCAAAGCGCGCCCGAGATCGAGCGGCGCTTTCTGCCGGATCGCCTTCGGCAGCGTCTCCGCCATCAGCGCGGCGAGGTTTTTTGCGCCGACCGTCTCCAGCATCGCCGTGACGTCGCGGGGCGAGGGACCGATGTGGCGGCGGACGAAGCTGGTAGCGGGCTCGTCGGCGGGTTTGAAGAGGGCGTTCATGGGTGTTTCCTCATCGCGTCAAATTGTGTCCATCCGTCATGGCCGGGCATAGCCGTCCGAAGGACGGCGTCGCTTCCGCTCGCCTATGTCCCGGCCATCCACGTCTTGGCGTCGCAAAGAAGGACGTGGATGCCCGGCACAAGGTCGGGCATGACGGAGAAAATGAAGGGCGAAGTCTTTCAAAAGAAGCTCCTACATCTTTGCTCACGCCGTGTGCGCCTTGTAGGCGGCCTCATCCATCAGACCACCGAGGTCGCTCTTGTCCGCGATCTTCACCTTGAAGAACCAGGCTTTCCCGGCAGCGTCGGAATTGACCAGCGCCGGCTCGGCGGCGAGCGCCTCATTCACCTCAAGCACTTCGCCCGAGATCGGCGCATAGACATCGGAGGCGGCCTTTACGGATTCGACCACGGCTGCGGCTTCCGCTTTCTTCAAGGTGCGGCCGACCTTCGGCAATTCCACGAATACGATGTCGCCGAGCTGCGACTGCGCGTAGTCGGTGATCCCGACGGTGGCGACGTCGCCGTCGATGCGAAGCCATTCATGGTCTGTTGTGAACAGCGTGATCATAAGATTTCCCTAAGGTTTGCCTTCAGCGCTTGTAGGTGTTGGGAACGAAGGGTGTGGTGGCGACCTTGAGCGGGAGCCGTTGCCCGCGGACTTCGGCGAATACTTGTGTGCCGGGCGCAGCCAGCGATGCCGGCAGATAGCCCATCGCCACCGGCGCATTGAGGCTGGGCCCAAATCCGCCCGAGGTGACCGCGCCGATCGGCTCAATGGAGGCGTCGTCGGCAAACAGGGCCGCGCCTTCGCGCACCGGCGCGCGGCCTTCGGGCCTCAATCCGACCCGGCGGCGTGGCGCGCCTTTCTCAAGCTGCGCGAGAATCTCTTCCGCGCCCAAAAATCCGCTCGCTCGCGCGCCGCCGGTGCGGCGGCTTTTTTGAATCGACCATTCCAGCGCGCCCTCGACCGGCGTGGTCGTGGTGTCGATGTCGTGGCCGTAGAGGCAAAGCCCCGCCTCAAGCCGCAGGCTGTCGCGCGCGCCAAGTCCGATCGGCAGCACGTCGGCATTTTCGAGTAGCCGGTTCGCCAGCCGCTCGGCGCGCTCGGCCGGCACCGAAATCTCAAAACCGTCCTCGCCGGTGTAGCCCGAGCGCGACACGAAGCAGTCGATCCCATCCACCTGGCGCGGGCCGGCATCCATGAACCGCATCAAGGGGGCGTCTGCACAAAATGCCGCCAGCGCCGATTCGGCTCTTGGCCCCTGCAGCGCGATCAGCGCGCGGTCGGAGAGGGGTTCGATCATGCAAACATCCGAGAGGTGTTTCCGCAGATGCGCCTCATCGGCTTCCTTGCAGGCGGCGTTGACGACCAAAAACAGGTGATCGCCGAAATTCGCCACCATCAGATCGTCCAAAATGCCGCCGGCCGCATTGGTGAACTGGGCGTAGCGCTGCCGTCCCGGTGCAACCTTGACGATGTCCTGCGGCACCAGCCGCTCCAGCGCCGATGCGGCGTCCTCGACAGGTCCGGATTTCGCCCGCAACGCGATCTGGCCCATATGCGAGACGTCGAACAGGCCGGCAGCCTTGCGGGTATGCAGGTGTTCGCGGAGCACGCCGGGGCCGTATTGCACCGGCATCTCGTAGCCCGCGAACGGCACCATCTTGCCGCCCAGGGCGGCGTGCAGGGCGTAAAGGGGCGTGCGTCGCAGGGGGTTGACGTCGTCGCGCGCAAGCATCACAGGGCCCTCGCGGTTTCATCGGGAACCAGCTCCCGAAAACCTGTCGAAGCCCCATCTGTCGCTGTGCCTGAGAGTATTATCCCGTCGGCGGACGCTTATGGACCAAAGCCCTTCGGCGTCTCTTTCCAGATGCTGTCAAAGTCACGAGGGTCCGTTTGCCTGAGAGTTTCCGGGGCGGTTGCTCCTTCGGCGCCGGCGCCTAAGCCGATCTCTCCCGACGTGACTGCCTTGAACAGATAGGAGGGAAACACCATGCCGCCAAGCCTGTCAACGCGGCCGCAGTGTCTATCAACCGGCTTTAATGTGCTGCAGCAAGCCCATGATCTGTTTGCACAGTTTCTGGACACCGCGACTGCCCTTGTCTAAAAGCGTTTCGCCGGGAAGGGGAACCGTTTGCGGCCAAACCCGGACTACCCTCCGATTGGACTAAAATGAGCGGCGTTAACGAAATCAGATCGACATTTCTGAACTTCTTTGCAGATAACGGCCACCAGATCGTGCCGTCGTCGCCGCTGGTGCCGCGCAACGACCCGACCTTGATGTTCACCAACGCCGGCATGGTGCAGTTCAAGAACGTCTTCACCGGCGTCGAGAAACGAGGCTACCAGCGCGCCACCACGTCGCAGAAATGCGTGCGCGCCGGCGGTAAGCATAACGACCTCGACAATGTCGGCTACACCACACGCCACAATACGTTCTTCGAGATGCTCGGCAATTTCTCGTTCGGCGACTACTTTAAGGATCGCGCCATCGAACTGGCGTGGAAGCTTGTCACCAAGGAATTTGGGCTGCCGAAGGAGAAGCTGACGGCGACCGTCTATATCGACGACGACGAGGCCTATGGTTTGTGGAAGAAGATCGCGGGTCTTCCGGATTCGCGCATCATCCGCATCGCAGGCTCCGACAATTTCTGGCAGATGGGCGACACCGGCCCGTGCGGGCCCTGTTCGGAAATCTTCTATGACCACGGTGACAAGATTTGGGGCGGGCCGCCGGGCTCGCTGGAAGCGGACGGCGACCGCTATGTCGAGATCTGGAATCTCGTGTTCATGCAGTTCGAGCAGCTCGAGGGCGGTGTGCGCCATCCGCTGCCAAAGCCCTCGATCGACACCGGCATGGGGCTGGAGCGCGTCGCGGCCGTGCTGCAAGGCAAGCACGACAGTTATGAGATCGACCTTTTCGTTGCCCTGATCCGCGCCATCTCGGACTTGACCGGCGCCGATCCGCACGGCGGGCAGAAGGCCTCGCTCCGGGTGATTGCCGATCATCTGCGCGCCTCGTCGTTTTTGATCGCCGACGGCGTGCTGCCCTCGAACGAAGGCCGCGGCTATGTGCTGCGCCGGATCATGCGCCGCGCCATGCGGCACGCGCAGTTGCTCGGCGCCAAGGAGCCGCTGATGCACCGCCTGGTCTGGGCCTTGGTGCGCGAGATGGGCCAGGCCTATCCGGAACTGGTGCGCGCCGAAAACCTGATCGAGGAAACCTTGCGGCTGGAAGAGACGCGCTTCCGCAAGACGCTGGAACGCGGGCTTTCCATCCTCGATGAGAAGAGCGCGTCGCTGAAAAAGGGCGACATGTTCGACGGCGACACCGCGTTCACGCTGTACGACACCTACGGCTTTCCGCTTGATCTCACGCAGGACGCGCTGAAGTCGCGCGGCATCGGCGTCGATATCGCCTCCTTTACCGACGCGATGGACCGGCAGCGCGAAAAGGCGCGCGC
This sequence comes from Bradyrhizobium sp., assembly GCA_049674245.1. GTDB lineage: Bacteria > Pseudomonadota > Alphaproteobacteria > Rhizobiales > Xanthobacteraceae > Bradyrhizobium. Next base: position 17,579 of record JBATYU010000293.1, read on the forward strand.
GGCCTGGGCCGGAAGTGGCGACACCGCGACCGAGAGCGTGTGGTTTCCGCTCCGCGAAAAACTCGGCGCCACCGAATTCCTCGGCTACGAGACCGAGACCGCCGAAGGCGCGATCGCGGCGCTCGTGAAGGACGGCAAGGAGGTCGATAGCCTCAAGGCCGGCGAGGCCGGCGCCATCGTCATGAACCAGACGCCGTTTTACGCGGAGTCCGGCGGCCAGGTCGGCGACACCGGCGTGCTATCGGGCGAGGGCGTCAAATTCCGCGTCACCGACACGCAAAAAAAGGCCGGCGATCTCTTCGTGCATCTGGGCCAAATGGAGCAGGGCACGCTGAAGGTGGGCGCCGCGTTGCAGCTCAACGTCGATCACGCGCGCCGCTCTTCGATTCGGCGAAATCACTCGGCGACCCATCTGTTGCACGAAGCGCTGCGGCAGGTGCTGGGGGATCACATCGCCCAGCGCGGCTCGCTGGTGGCGCCCGATCGTCTGCGCTTCGACTTCGTGCATCCGAAACCGATCACGGCGGAAGAGCTCGCCCGCGTCGAGGACATCGCCAACGACGTGGTATTGGAGAACGACGAAGTCACCACGCGCCTGATGGCGGTCGACGATGCCCGCGAAGCGGGCGCACGCGCGCTGTTCGGCGAGAAATATGGTGACGAGGTGCGCGTGGTGTCGATGGGCAAGGGCGCCCGCGAGCAGGGTAGTAACGCGCTCGGCTGGTCGGTCGAGCTCTGCGGCGGCACGCATGTGAGGCGGACGGGCGATATCGGCCTGATTTCGGTGACCAGCGAAAGCGCGGTCGCCTCCGGCGTGCGCCGCATCGAGGCGCTGACCGGGGGTCATGCCCGCCAACACGCCAACGACACCATCACGCTTGCGAAGACCGCGGCGGCGGAGCTGCGCTCGAGCCTCGAAGACATGCCGGCGCGCATCGCCTCACTGATCGAGGAGCGCAAGAAGCTGGAGCGCGATCTTTCCGAGGCGCGCAAGAAGCTCGCGATGGGCGGCGGC
>JBATYU010000294.1:0-2879 GCA_049674245.1 Bradyrhizobium sp.
CTCGAAGGAAGCGGCTGCCATGATCCGCAGCCTGTTCCTGTCGATGCAGGAATTGAACAAGGGCGCGCGGCGTCCGCAAAACGTGCCGCCGACCAAGGTGAAAAAACTCGCCGTGATCGGCGCCGGCTTCATGGGCGCCAGCGTCGGCTATGTCTCGGCGCGCGCCGGCATCGACGTGGTCTTGATCGACCGCGATCAGGAAAGCGCCGACAAGGGCAAGGGCCACGCAAAATCCGTGATCGACGATCTGATCAAGAAGGGCCGCGCCAAGGAAAGCGATCGCGACACCATCCTGTCGAAGATCAGCGCGACCGCCGATTACAATGCGCTCAGGGATTGCGACCTCGTCATCGAAGCGGTGTTCGAGGATCGCAAGGTGAAGGCGGAAACTTACGCCAAGGCGCAACCGCTGCTGAAGTCGGACGCGATCTTTGCCTCCAACACCTCGACCCTGCCGATCAATTCGCTGGCCGAAGAATTCAAGGACCAGGGCAAGTTCATCGGCATTCATTTCTTCTCGCCGGTCGAGAAGATGATGCTGGTCGAGATCATCGTCGGCAAGAACACCGGCGATACAGCACTCGCCACCGCGCTGGATTATGTGCGCGTGATCGGCAAGACGCCGATCGTGGTTAATGATTCCCGCGGCTTCTTCGCCAATCGCTGCGTGCTGCGCTTCACCGCCGAGGGGCTCGAGATGCTGATGGAAGGCGTGCCGCCGGCGATGATCGAAAACACCGCCAAGATGGCGGGTATGCCGGTCGGGCCGCTGTCGCTATCGGACGAAGTGGCGCTCGATCTCGTGCTCAGAATCATGAAGGCGACCGAGGCCGATCTCGGCGCCAATGCGATCGACCAGGCGCAGAAGAAGCTGTTGGTCGAGATGGTCGAGAAGCAAGGCCGTTTTGGGCGCAAGAACGGCAAGGGGTTTTACGATTACCCCGAAAAGGGCAAGGGTCAGAAGAGCCTGTGGTCGGAGCTTTCGGGCTTGCAGCCGAAGCATCTCGATCCGGATACGCTCGACGTCGAAGAGCTTAAGCAGCGCTTCCTCGTGGTGCAGGCGGTGGAGGCCGCGCGAACCGTCGAGGATCACGTCATCACCGACATGCGCGAGGCCGATGTCGGCTCGATCTTAGGGTTTGGCTTCGCGCCGTTCACCGGCGGCACGCTGTCCTATATCGATTTCATGGGCACGACGAAATTCGTCGAGCTGTGCCACAAGCTCGAGGCCAAATACGGCTCGCGCTTCACCCCGCCGAAACTTTTGGTCGACATGGCGGCCAAGGGCGAGACCTTTTACGGCCGCTTCCCGCCGAAGAAGATGGCAGCGGCGTAAGTCACCAACTCTCTCAACGTCATGGCCGGGCTCGTCCCGGCCATCCACGTCTTACTTTCTGACGTGAGACAAGCAAGAACGTGGATGCCCGGGACAAGCCCGGGCATGACGAGCTAAGTGGCGAGACCTCACGCCGCCTTCATCAGGCCTTCCTTGGTGAGCGCTTCCTGCACCTTCGGACGCGCGGCGACGCGGGCCTTGTAGGCCAACAGGTTAGGCAGGCCGGAGAGATCGAATTTCATCCGCTCCGCCCAGGTCAGCATCGTGAACAAATAGCCGTCGGCGACCGTGAACTGCTTGCCCATCAAATAGTCGCGCCCCGCGAGCTGGCTGTCGATATACTTGAACTTGCCCATCACGCGGTCCTTGAAGAAGGCCTTGGCGTCGTCGGCCAGCACCGGCGAGAACATTGGGCTGAAATTCTTGTGCAATTCGGTGGTGATGTAGTTGAGCCACTCCAGGAGCTTGTAGCGCTCGGCGCTGTCGCGCGCGGGCGCGAGGTTCTTGCCTGCAGCCTTGTCGGCGATCATCTGCACGATGACCGGGCCTTCGGTCACCAGTTCGCCGCCGTCGAGGCTGAGAGCGGGTACCTGGCCCTTGGGGTTCACTTTCAGGAAGTCGTCGCCATTTTCGAGCTTCTTGGCCCGAAGGTCGACCTTGACCAGATCGTAGGGGAGGCCGGCCTCAAGAAGCGCGATATGGGGGGAGAGCGAGCAGGCGCCGGGAGAATAATAAAGCTTCATCGAATGTCCCTCCTGGGGAATTTCCTCGGGGTTGGATCGTTGGACTATTGCGGCCCGATGACTAAATGCGTCTGCATGAAATAGTCAAGATTGATGCAGATGCATTTAGTGCGGTACACTGACCTGTGAAGATATGGGCTAAGCCATGAAACGCAAACCATCGACCGAGGCGACCGCCGCCTGGATCCGCCTGATGCGGGTGCAGAGCCGGGTACTGGACGCCGTCGAGCAGGATTTGAAGAAAGCCGGTTTCCCGCCGCTCGCCTGGTATGACGCGCTGCTCGAATTGTCGCGCGCGCCCTCGGGCGAGTTGCGCCCCGTCGAGCTCGAACGGCACATGCTGATCCCGCAATATTCCACGTCGCGGCTGATCGACCGGCTGGTCGATGAGGGCCTGGCGGCGCGCCGTGAATGCAAGATCGACAAGCGCGGCCAGTTCGTCGAGATCACGGACGCCGGGCGCGAACTGCATAAGAAGATGTGGAGCGCCTATGCGGCGGCGATCGAAAAGCATGTCGGCTCGAAATTGTCGGATGCGGATGCGACAAGGCTCTGCGGTCTGCTCGACCGCCTGGGCTGTTCCTGCAATGAGGCGCCATCGCCTGCCGCAAGCGACGGCGCGGCCCCACGATGAACCTGCGACCCGTCTTTCACGTCCGCGCCGAAGGGTTCGCGGACATCCCCGACACCGCGCGCGATCGGTCGAAGCGCTCTTGATCCGGAACTGACATGGCGCGTGACCAGATCGATATGACGCCGCTGCAATCGCGCGACGAATTGGTCGCGTGGCTGGAAGCGGG
>JBATYU010000295.1:0-5541 GCA_049674245.1 Bradyrhizobium sp.
GGCCTACAGGTTGCGGGGTAATCGCCATGACAATCGGAAAGCGTTTAGACAAAGCCTACGAAGGCGTGAACCGCGAAAAGCTCTATGGCATCGATGAAGCCATCAAGATGGTGAAAGAGCGCGCCAAGGCCAAGTTCGACGAGACCATCGAGATCGCGATCAATCTCGGCGTCGATCCTCGTCACGCCGATCAGATGGTGCGCGGCGTGGTCAACCTGCCGAACGGCACCGGCCGCACCTTGCGGGTCGGCGTGTTCGCGCGCGGCGCCAAGGCCGAAGAGGCCAAGGCCGCAGGCGCTGACGTCGTCGGCGCCGAAGACCTCGTTGAAAAAGTGCAGGGCGGCACCATCGATTTCGATCGTTGTATCGCCACCCCCGACATGATGCCGCTGGTCGGCCGGTTGGGTAAGGTGCTTGGCCCGCGCGGCATGATGCCGAACCCGAAGATCGGCACCGTGACCATGGACGTCACCACCGCGGTCAAGGGCGCCAAGGGCGGCTCGGTCGAATTCCGCGTCGAGAAAGCCGGCATTGTGCAGGCCGGCGTCGGCAAGGCCTCGTTCTCCGAGGACAAGTTGGTGGCGAACATCAAGGCGCTCGCCGATGCGGTCGCCAAGGCAAAGCCCGCGGGTGCGAAGGGCACCTACATCCAGCGCGTTGCGGTTTCCTCGACCATGGGACCGGGCGTGAAGGTCGAACCGGGCACCGTGCTCGGCTGAGGCGTTGGAACAAATGAGAGCAGGGGCGGAATTGGGCAACCGATTCCGCCCCTATTTCGTAATCAGCCGTTGTTCTGCTTGTCAGTGGCGACGCCCGGCACGATCGCGCGCGGTTGAACCTTCGGCTTCCCGGCGTCATTGAGCGCCGTGACGACAGTGCGGCTGACACCGACGACTAGCGTCGCACGATAATGATCGGTCTCTTCCTTGATGTCGCAGTAGCCGCCGCGGGTCGTATCCCGCAGCGCGAATTCGTCATTGGTGTTGAAGACGTTGCGGACGGCCTTGCGCCGATACATGCCGACATTGGCAAAAATATATTGGCTGAGCGCATCGGGGAAATACATCTGGCCGGTGAGCATGTTCTTGTCGTCGATGAAGATCTTGAAATGGGCATGCACGGTGCGGCCCTCATACCAGCCGGGGTAGACGGTGTGGAACCAGGCTTCGCCGCGCGCGTCGGCGACCTGTGTGCCGCGCATGAACGTGCCGCCCGATGTATCGACGTTGCGTTTGTCGCCCTGACCGGGATAGCCGGAGTAGTAGCCGTCCGCGCGCGTCTGCCAGACATCGATCCGCGCGCCCGAGAGCGGCGTGCAATCGGCCGCGTTCATCACGACGAAGCGCAACCGCAAGGGCGCGCCCGGATGGCCCTCGGTGATGTCGCTGCGCTCAAGTTTTGGATCGAAATAGTAGGGACCCGGGATCGCTGCAGGGGTGAGTATACAGGCCGGCGCCAGCGCAACGGCCGGTGCCGCAGGTGTCTCCGCGAACAAGGGCTGCGCAGATGAGACGATCGCCGGCGCGGATACGAGCGTCGTGAGCGCGGCGCGGCGGTTGAAGAGCGATTTTTCGAACCAAGACGATTTTTCGAACCAAGACATGGCTGAGCTTCCGAAAAGCGCATGAGCAGGCGCCGAGCCATGATACATGGGGCGGCGACATCGAAGTAAAGTCACAAATGCTCGCGCGGCGAATGCGCCGTCTCGGTCATAACGTCTCGCCGGTACAGCCTCGCAGGAATGCCAATGCCCGAGAGAGTCCTGGTCTATTCGCGCTTTCCGAAGTCGCTGATGCGGCGCATCGGCGAGCGCTTTGAGCTGATGGATGCCGCCGGCAAGCCGCCGAATGAGATGTTTCCGGCGGACCAGCTCGCGAGCGTCCGCGCCATGATCACGGCAGGCGGCACGCCGCTTTCCGGCAACATGATGGACATGATGCCAAAACTCGGCGCCATCGTCTGTTACGGCACCGGTTATGATGGCGTCGACCTCAAGGCCGCCAAAAGCCGCAAGATCACGGTCGGCCACAGTCCTGGCGCCAACGCAGCCTCGGTCGCCGATATTGCGGTCATCTTGATGCTGGCGGCGACGCGGCGTCTGCTGGCCGCCGACAATTATGTGCGGAGCGGGGATTGGGCGGCTGCAAAGCCCTCGCCGATGATGCGGCCGCAAGCCGGCATGCCCGGCCGCAAGGTCGGCATCTACGGGATGAGCGAGATCGGCCGCAAGATCGCGGCCCGTGTGGCAGCGTTCGAGGCCGAGGTCGGCTATTTCAGCCGCAGCCGGCGCGACGTTCCGTATCGCTATTTTCCCGATCTGGAGGCGCTCGCCGATTGGTGCAGCGTGCTGATGATCGCGGTTCGTGCCGGCGCCGATACCCACCACGTCGTCAATGCCGATATCCTCAAACGGCTCGGCGAGGATGGTTGCGTCGTCAACATCGCGCGCGGCTCGGTCATCGACCAGCAGGCACTGATCAATGCGCTCGCGGACAAGACGATCGCTGCGGCCGGTCTCGATGTTTACGCGAGCGAGCCACACGCCCCGGATGCGTTGACCGCGTTCCCCAATGTGGTGCTGAGCCCGCATATCGGCGGCCATACCGGTGAGTCGCACACGGCCATGCAGGACTGCGTGATGGCCAATCTGACCGCGTTCTTCGAAGGGAAACCGCTGCCATACGCGGTGAAGGAGGCCTGAAAGGGCTATTTTTGGGCCAAATTCATCCAAATGAGGGTGCGCCAAACTGGTGTGAAATTTGCTCTTGGCAATCAGGATCGGACCCTATAAACACCCGGTTTCCGGAGGTGCTGGCCGTTGCTGGCACGTCTGTGCTCGCATTCCGAAAACCCAATACGATAGGAGACCATTCCTTTCAGGACATCCGCATGGATTGCTCGAAAGGAAAGGGAAGCCGTCGCTTTGGAGGGGATGTGCGCAGGGGTCGTCGGCGCGCCGATGATCTCGATCCTGTCCGAGACTGCAGGCGCCTGCGACGAAATCTTATCGTTTCTTCAACGGCTTAATCGGATGGCCTGCATAGACGGGTGAAGACCGGATTTCGCTTCGGGTCGCCTTTGGCGACATGAAGCCTGTTTGGTTCGAACCTCGACACCCCGGGGCCCGAAAGGGAAGCGGGAGGGCAGGCTACTGAAATGTCGTCTCGCCCGGCGTGTCCTTGAGACTGGTGTCTGGAGGTCAGGTTTGGGGCTGGACGATCGGTGCAACCCGGCGGTCCAGCGTAATCGCGAAGACCGCCAACCGGAGAGAGCTTGCTGTGGAACGAGCGGCAAAAAAAGAGGCGGTCGAACAGCTGAACGCGGTCTTCAAGACCACGAGCGTCGCGATCGTTGCTCATTATTCCGGCCTCACCGTGGCCCAGATGCAGAAGCTGCGCATGCAGATGAAGCAGGCGGGCGCATCCGTGAAGGTCTCGAAGAACCGTCTCACCAAAATCGCTCTTGAAGGCACTGACGTCGCTGCCATCGGCTCCCTTTTGAAGGGGCCGACCGTGATCGCAACTTCCAAGGATCCGGTCGCGGCGCCAAAGGTTGCCATCGAATTCGCCAAGACGAACGAGCGGTTCGTCATTCTCGGCGGCTCGATGGGCAAAACCGTCCTGAATGTCGACAGCGTGAAGGCGCTCGCCTCCCTGCCGTCGCTCGACGAACTTCGCAGCAAGATTGTCGGCCTCCTGGTGGCGCCGGCGACCAAGCTTGCGCAGCTCGCCAACGCGCCCGCTGCAAAACTCGCGCGCGTCATTCAGGCTCATGCCTCAAAGGGCGAAGCGGCCTGACGCCCTTCGCAAAACCCAAAACCTGGTTCGAACCAATTCGCTTAAGGAAACAGATCAATGGCTGACTTACAGAAAATCGTCGACGACCTCTCGAGCCTGACCGTGCTCGAAGCTGCCGAGCTCGCAAAGCTGCTGGAAGAGAAGTGGGGCGTCTCGGCCGCGGCCGCGGTCGCGGTGGCTGGTCCCGCGGGCGGCGGTGCTGCTGCCGCTCCGGTTGAAGAGAAGACCGAGTTCACGGTCGTGCTCGCCGCTGCCGGCGACAAGAAGATCGAGGTCATCAAGGAAGTCCGCGCGATCACCGGCCTCGGCCTCAAGGAAGCCAAGGACCTCGTCGAGGGCGCGCCGAAGCCTGTCAAGGAAAGCGTGAACAAGGACGAAGCCGACAAGATCAAGGCCCAGCTCGAGAAGGCTGGCGCGAAGGTGGAATTGAAGTAAGCGAAGCTTGCTTCAATTCAATCCCCGGACAAGCGAAGCGCGATCCGGGGATCTGGCGACAAAAGACGTGGATGGCCGGGCCTTCGCCTCGCCGAAGGGGCTTCGGCCCCGCAGGCGGGTCAAGCCCGGCCACGAGGAGAGTAGGGCGAGCGAAAGCGAGACCCGGATCTCGCAACCAAGACTCGGATGGCCGGATCGGATCGGCCGGCACGAGAAGAGGCAAAAGGCGCGCGACGGGGTGTCCCGGAGCAGGCCGAACACAAAAATGTGTGGGGATTCGGGGACTTGCCCCTCGAATCTCCATGATTGCCATCCCATATCGGGGCGGCAGCACGAAAGCACGGCTTGAGGCGGGGGCGGCGGGTGTTCCTCCGCAGGCCGTTGGGAGATATGCAATTTCGGGCTTTTGCAGTCCGTGAAGATGATGGTTGTGACGGGCGGGTGCGATCAAGCGCGCCCCGCGCGTCGTTTTGCGTTTTGAAGGTCTGAAGAACAGATTCAGGACTTAAACCCCTGAAACCGGGCTTCCGGCGCTCGAAATGGATCGAAATTCAACCCGGGGGCGATGACAGTCGCGCCTCGGAAGGATCGCCCATCAGGGGCGACGATAATGAGAGGCCACGATGGCGCAGCAGACATTCACCGGTCGCAAACGCGTTCGCAAGTTTTTCGGACACATCAAGGAAGTCGCCGAGATGCCGAACCTCATCGAGGTTCAGAAGGCGTCCTACGACCAGTTCCTGATGGTCGCGGAACCCCCGGGCGGCCGGTTGGACGAAGGCCTCCAGGCGGTATTCCGCTCGGTGTTCCCGATCTCGGATTTCTCCGGCACCTCGATGCTGGAATTCGTCCGCTATGAATTCGAGCCGCCGAAATACGACGTCGACGAGTGTCGCCAGCGCGGCATGACCTATGCCGCGCCGCTGAAGGTGACGCTGCGCCTTATCGTGTTCGATATCGACGAAGAGACCGGCGCCAAATCGGTCAAGGACATCAAGGAGCAGGACGTCTACATGGGCGATATCCCGCTCATGACCATGAACGGCACCTTCGTCGTCAACGGCACCGAGCGGGTCATCGTCTCGCAGATGCACCGTTCGCCCGGCGTGTTCTTCGATCACGACAAGGGCAAGACCCATTCGTCCGGCAAGCTCCTGTTTGCCGCCCGCGTGATTCCTTACCGCGGGTCCTGGCTCGACATCGAGTTCGACGCCAAGGACATCGTGTTCGCGCGTATCGATCGCCGCCGCAAGATTCCCGTGACCTCGTTGATGTTCGCCCTCGGGCTCGACGGCGAGCAGATCCTGTC
>JBATYU010000296.1:0-1920 GCA_049674245.1 Bradyrhizobium sp.
GCCGTTGGCGGCAGCGAGCGGCTGGCCGTCGGGCCCGAGCGGAGCCGCAAGCAGCGGGTTCATGTTGTTCTTGGCGTCGGGGCCGGCATAGGTGGCTTCGAGATCGATGATGTCGCGAAGAAAAATCTTTCCCTCGTTGAGCTCGTCGCGCCAGATGATGATGGCCTGGAAGGTCAGCGGGCTTTCGCAGAGCCCTGCGATCATCGCCTCGCGGCCGGCCTCGATGCGTTTTGCGATCGCGATTTCGCCCTCGCGCGAGAGCAATTCCACGGTGCCCATCTCGCGCAGATACATCCGCACCGGATCGTCGGTGCGCTCGCCGGGCTCGGATTTCTTGACCTCGGTGACGGCCTTTTGCGTGACCTCCACCAGCTCGTTGTCGGTCTCGTCCTCGGCCTCTTCCTGCTTCTCTTCCTCGCTATCGGCGTCCTCCGGCTCGGAGACGTTGATGCCCATGTCGGAAAGCATCGACATGATGTCTTCGATCTGTTCGGGCGAGGTGGTGTCGGAAGGCAAAACTTCGTTGAGCTGATCGAAGGTCACGAAGCCGCGCTTCTTGGCCTGCTTGATCATCTTCTTGACGGCGGCGTCCGACAGGTCGAGCAACGGCGACGGCGCGTCGGTTGAATCCTTCTCCGGGGCGTCCGCTGCCTTGTCGTCCTTTTCCTTGTCCTTCACCTGCAGCGTCTTTGCCTTGCTGGCCATTCATCGCTCTCCAAAACGCGCTTCATGCGGGACGCCGTCACCCGCGCCCCGCCCTGATCTAGATCTCTTTCGTTTGAGCATGATCTCTTCGGAAAACCGGTGCCCACCCCGTTATCCAAGTGCGGGGCAGGCTTTTTTTCGGATCATGCTCTCGACGCGGAAAGGGCGGCGCAAACTATCGCCACCCCCGAATCTGTCTCGCTGGTTTTCGCACCCAATGCCCGGCGCGTATTCCGTAAAAATGGGCGCCAGTCTTACGATCGGAATACGCGCCAGATTATTTCTGACGCATTTTCGAAACGCGCGATCCGGTCTCCACTTCGCCTGATAATGCTACGGGCGGTGTTAAGTTTCGCTTAACCCTGTTTTTGCAGCCAAACCATGGGTTTGGCGAGTCCTTTTACGTTCCCCGACCCAACGGTCCGCATCATTTTCTAATCAAACGGTCCGCTGGAACCGGCCCGACAGCTCGCCAAAGCCCTCGATCAGGGCCTCGGTTCCGTCCAGGGACTCCAGCCTCGCCTTGACGTCGCGCAGCCACGCCAGATTGGCCTCGCTGGATTCTTGGCCCGATCCTTGTCCCGATTCCTGGTTAGTTTCCTGGCCCGATTCTCGGTCAGTTTCCTGGCCCAGGGCCGCTTCCGCGTCCTTCAATTCCCTAAATAATGAGTGCCATTGATGATGCAAGGCAACAAGCTGGTGCCAGGTGGAAAGAACGTCTTCCCGTGCCGCCCCGGCTCTTGCGCCCCAGACCGCCCCGGTCGTGATCGCTCGATCAACCCTTTGAAGAATTTGCGAAAATCCGGCTGCCGCGAGATCGGCGCGCATTTTCCCGGGCGCTTCGGAGGGGTCTGAGTTCAGGTGATGATCGTTGGCAAAGGCCGCGATGATGCCGGCCCGCAGCTTGTGGCCTTCCGGGTGGGCCAATTCCAGCGCCGCCACCTCTTCGAGATGTTCGTGCAGCAGCCAGGGGTGATTGATCAGGCATTGCAGGATCAGCGCCTCTCGGCGCGACATCGCGCTGCGCTGGCCGCGCATGATCGGGCTTGCGGCGAGCTGCGGGCTTGCCGCCTGATAGGGCCCGCGGGGAAGGCCCGGGCTGCCAGTTATCCCCCGCCCGCGGCCGCCGCGGGACTCAAATCGGCCGCCCGGACCCGGGTTGCGCGGGGCAAAACGCCCAGGTGATTCGCGGCCGAAATTGCCACTCCGGGTGTA
>JBATYU010000297.1:0-3409 GCA_049674245.1 Bradyrhizobium sp.
ACCAGCATCGCATCATCAAGACATTTTTCGATCGGAACGCTACGCGTCAATGCAGCCGCATCGGCGCCCTCGGCGACGACCCACTTAGCGCCGGCCTGCAATCCCGCTTCCTGCAGCACCAGTTTCAGGCTGACCCCGGTCCATTCCGCACAACTCAAGAGACCGACGAGATCGGAAGCCGTCTTGCCGTAGGGCTTTTTGTAGTTGGGGTTGCCCGAGCATTCGAGGAAATAGATGTGCGACTCCGAAGGAAAACGCCGGATGTCATCCATGGTAAAGATCAGGGGCCTGTCGACGAGTCCATGGAGCATGAGGCGGTGCTGCGCCGGATCGATCGTGGGAACGCCGGCATGATGGCGTTCATAGAACAGTCCGTTCGGCGTGATGATGCCGTCGAGGTCCTGCAGCGGCGTTCGTCCAGACGCCGACAGATATTGCAGCAGGTCCTTTGGTATATTCTTGATGACGCCCTTTTCGAATGGCGAGGGCGTTCCATAGAGCTGGCTTCCCATGAGATCGCCAGGCGTCTTCATCCATTCCGGCACATTGGGCGGCAGGTTAGCCGCACTTTCCGTTGCCGCCGATGCCTTGCTGCCGCCGAGACCGCTGGCAACGGCGGCCCCAACCACCAATGCACCTCCTTCTCGCAGGAATCGGCGACGAGATGTCGGAACAATCCTCCTGTCGATCTCGGTTGGCTTGTTCATCATAAGTTATCCGCTCGAAATCGGTACGCCTGGATCAACTCAATGAAGTTCGGCCGTGTTCCAGGAGTAATGTGCGTTGAGGTACTTCACTGAGCGAGGCGCCGCTTGCCGAGGATTGCCGCGCCTGTTCCAATCTTGCTGATACAGTGCCGTTGACCGGAGCGCTGCCCGCAATGGACCTCGCCGAAGCATCGCGCATGGAAAAGGCCGCATCGTTACCGATGCGGCCATCTCGATCTGTCGCGCCCAGTTGCGGCCGCTTTCATCCTGATGGTAGTTCACCGGCACTCGTGCCGGCGACCACCATGTCTGAGGGACATCTCTGAAGCCGGCCCATGGGAACGGTACCGGCCACAAGAAGCACCGTTCGCAGTGCTGTCCGTCGCGGCATAAGCGTAACTGCCACTGAACGGTCCCAAACCTGCCACGGCGTCCATGCGCGCCGCCGACGTGGGCCGGCCGCCGTTCAAGACGTCATTGTTGGGGTAATAAAACGCGAACGCACCTGGCTCCTGGATAGCTGCCTGTGCGAATACCGGCGTTGCGAACATCAGCGACAGAATCGCTGCCGCGCTGAAGATCTTGAATTTGGTCATAGCTTGTCTTCTTCCGTGAATCGATGGGTAGCGAGATTCGGGAATTCTCGCCGTCTCCGCCCCTGAAATGCTCAGAGGCCTCATCACGGAGGTAAGCTGAAACTCTAGGCGTCCCACTAAATTGAGCTTCAGGAAGCTAAATTGATCTTTACTTCGAGGACATGCATCGCGCCTTGAATGCAATACTTCTGCGCTTGGCGACTGGAAGCGGCTGCTAAGCCGCTTCCATCTCCATTCCCTTATCGGCGGTGCGCGATATGGTGACGTTGCACATGACGTTCCATGGATGCGTTGCCGTTCCGCCAGTCGTTTCGCCAGTAACCGCCGTCAGTGTACGGATTGCCGGCTCCCAGGTTTTGGCAATTTGCGTTCGGGTAGAACTGCGCGCAATAGCCGGGATCTTCGATAACGGCCTGCGCCAGTGCGGGAGTTGCAAACGCTGCCGCGATAACAGCGGCGGTGCCGATCAATGCGAGTTTCATTTCAGTCTCCTGGTTGGTTCTCTGGGCAACGTGAAGCGAAAATGGGAACGCGCGTCAGTTCTGACAACAGGCTTTTTGATTGGCCAATTTTAAAATTCAATTTAATGGCGCCGGCGTCTAGACAAACCTAGATCGGCGTCGGTTACGCAAACGCTCTCGTGAAATAATGGAATTTCGCCATGTCCAACGCCTCAACAAGGATTGCCATCGCACTCTTCATCTTTTTGGCGGCGCCTGCCGCTTCATTTGCACGGACAGCGGGTGAAGCAGGGATGGGAAACGTTCCAATCAGTGGTATTGCGCCCGGACCCGCAAACGCCGGCGGATTGAACAACGTGATGGTCGATCCGAGCGGCATCGCCAACGCCGCCAAGGTAGTCCCGCTGCAGCAGCCGCGCATCTCCGTCCCGGTGGTTCCGAAATTCAAGTAAGGCCGGGAGACCTCGCGATTTTCGCGCGGCGATGCCGGCGGATTACGACAAATATGATCTAGCCCATCAGGAGGATTAGCGCATGAAGCACGCGACGATCGCGGAAGCGGCTTTCATAGGCGACGTCAATTTGCGGTCAACTGCGAAGCCTCGCAGGCGACCAATCCACAAAATGCCGGCGTCGTTTTCCGTCGCTTATTTCGCGGGTGCCCTCATCACCGATCTTGTCTATTGGCAGATGCCTGATGTGATGTGGGAGAGGTTCTCGATCTGGCTGATCACCGTTGGTCTGATCATGGCGGGCCTTGCCACTATCGCTTACGTGATCGACCTTTTGGGCGGCAGACAAATCGATAGGCCGGCCTGGCCCCGCGCGGTCGGCTACGCACTCGCGGTCTTGCTCTCGCTGTTCAATGCCTTCGTTCACAGCCGCGACGGTTACACAGCGGTGGTACCAACCGGCCTTGCGCTTTCCGGACTCGTCGTTGCCGTTCTCATATTGACGGCCGGGGTTGCCTCGGCCCTGGCAAATCGTCGCACAGGAGCATGAATATGATGCACGCCCTTAAGAATGCAGGCTCGGCGAAGCTAGCGCGTCGTCTCGCCGCTCTCTCTGCCGCTGTCGCCGTCCTGGCACTCGCCGGCTGCGACGATAATGGCGGCGACCCGAGAATGCAGATCGGCGCCAATCCCGTGCTGCCCCATCTGCAGCAGTATTTGATGCCGCCGATACGGATCGCAAAGGTCGTCGGATGGGGCAACGAAACTCCGACGGTGCCGCAGGGATTGCAGGTCCATGCCATGGCGACCGGCTTTGAGCATCCGCGGTCACTCTACGTCCTCCCCAATGGGGATGTGCTGGTGATTGAGAGCAATGGTCCGAAAGCGCCGATTTACCGGCCCAAGGACATCATCACCGGCTGGGTGCAATGGTTCGCCGGCGCCAAAGCCGAGGACGCAAACCGCATCACGCTATTGCGCGACACCAATGGCGACGGCGTTCCCGAGCTCCGCACCGTCTTTCTCGACCACCTCAACTCGCCATTTGGCGTCGCGCTCGTTGGCCACGATCTTTACGTCGCGGACACCGACGCCATCGTCCGCTATCCATATCAGGATGGACAGACCAGCATCACTGCGGCGGGCACCAAGCTCACCGATCTTCCTGGCGGACCTATCGATCATCACTGGAC
>JBATYU010000298.1:0-6018 GCA_049674245.1 Bradyrhizobium sp.
GTCGCCCATTTCTGGATCGCCGGTGGATGAGAAGGCAACCACACCGAGTTTGCTTAACGCCAATCGTTCTGCGGTTCGCACGGCGCCGGTCGCCGATTTGCAGGCGATCGGAGCATCTGCCTTGAGATCTCCGCCTCTGCCGGCGTTGAATGACTGGACGAAATAAATTGTTTCGCGGGCCATCGCGACTCCCTAGAACAGGATGACTTTTCTTCGAATCGTCATCCCGTTCCATCCTTTTGTTGGAGCATGATCTCCGCGCAAACGCGTTCCGCGTTTGTCGCGAGGGAAAACCGGTGCCCACTTTTCCGGATCATGCTCTAGGTCAGTCGTCGAAGGCACGGCATGTCGCGCTTTGCCTTGGCGGAGATGGCGGTCAAGCTTGCATCGCTCGCATCAGCGCCGAAATCTTGATGGTCGCGAAATTGGAAAAGGTGTCCGACACCGCATATGGCAAAATGAGCATGTCGTTGTGCCGCATCGCGCCGCAGGTATAGACGACGTTAGGGACATATCCTTCGCGCTCGGATGGTGCCGGCCGCAACAATGGCTCGCGCGAGCGCGCCAGCACCTTGGAGGGGTCGCTCTTGTCGAGCAGCGCCGCGCCGATCGAGTATCTGCGGACCGGGCCGACGCCGTGCGTCAGCAGCAGCCAGCCCTCATCAAGTTCGATCGGCGACCCGCAATTGCCGATCTGAACGAATTCCCAGGGAAATTGCGGCTTCAGAACGACCTGACCGCCTTCCCATGTGTACAAATCGTCCGAATAGATCAGATACAGGTTCTCATTGTCCTGCCGCGCGATCATCGCGTATTTGCCGCCGATCTTGCGCGGGAATAGCGCCATGCCTTTGTTCCGTGCCGCAGCTCCCCTCAAGGGTGCCAGCCGGAACGACACGAAATCGCTGGTCTCGATCAATTCGGAACGGATCGCCAGTCCACTGTAGGCAGTATAAGTCGCGTAGTAGGTTTTCCGACTGCCATCGCTGAATTCGACAAAGCGCGCATCCTCAATGCCGTTCGATTGGGATTCGGTGACGGGAAAGATAACGCGCTCGCTCAAGTCTTCCTCGGGCTTGAAAATCAACTCGACACAGTCGCCATCTGGCCCGGATACGCGATGGCGAATCTGGGGAATCGAGGCGAGGCGAGCCGCCGGATCGACGGAGAGGCTGCCGTTGGCTGCGATCGTGCCGGTCCGAAACGTCACTGACGACACATGCCCTTCGCCGATCGCACGGAGACTGAGAATGAAGCGCAGGCCGCCTTCTCGCGCGCCCGATTGATCCGGGTGCGGCACGATGCTGGGATTGAACAAGGCGGAGGCTTCGAAGGAATATTCGTTGAGGAAATAGGCGCCGATCAGCTGGCGCTGGATCTTTGAAAAGACACCATGCCTCGCGAAAGCCTCCTCCATTTCATCAGCGCGGGCCTCGAACGTCTCCAGCAGATTGCGATGCCGGCCCTGGAAATTCTCCAAGACGTCAGCGAGTTGGGCGGCGACGGCTTCTGAATCGAGTGCGAGAACCCGGTCGACGATATGATTGGCGCGCATTTTGTCGGTCGGGTTCAGATCGCGCGGTTCGGTCGCCGGCTTGAACGCCCGCACGATCACCCGGGAGGGATCGGGGCGCAGATAAAGCGGCTGCCGGTTCAGGGAGGTAGCTTGGGACACGATATCCTCGGCTTGCTGGACTAGGAGGTGAAATTCAGGCGCTCACGGCGCGCAGTGCCGTGGGTTTTGTCAGCCTGGTATTGACGCGCGCTAGCTGACGAATCTCCGCAAGCCCAAGAAGATAGCACACAACCGACTCGCCCCCGCGATTTTCGTTGGCGCGATCGGGGTGCAAACCATCGCGGCAACTTCCGGTATGGAGATCGACCAGCGGCAGGGCCAGATCGTTGCTGCCGAGAAACCAGGCAAAGGCGCGCGCGGCCATGGCCTTCCACTCAGCATCGTCGTCCGCCCGCCACGCCGTAAGGCAGGCAGCGATGGTCGCGGTTGCTTCCACGGGCTGCTGATCGAAGGCACGGGGATGTTGCCGCTGTTCGCCGAAGCTGGCGGTGCCGACCGGCCGGAAATGACCTGCAGGTGTCGTTTGTTGCGTCATCAGCCAGCGCAGGGACCTCAATCCGGCATCAACGTAGCCAGGTGTTTGCGTTGCCATGCCTGTCATCATCAACGCCTGCGGCAGGCGCGCGTTGTCGTAAGCGAGCCCCCCCTCGAACCACACCCAGTCCGGCGTCTCGACGAACGCCAGACAGGACATCAACCTGTCGGCAAGAGAATGCCGGACCTCCGTGGCATGGAGATCATCCGGAGCTGCAGCGCAATAAGCGTCCAGACCCAGTAGTGTGAACGCCCACGCTCGGGGAGAGCGAAAGCTCTCCGCGGTCGTCAATGCCTGGGCAAACAAGGCAGTCGCCCACCGGCGCCGCGACGGGCTTGCGTCTCCGCGCGCGGCCTCACCCAAGGCCCACAACGTCCGTCCATGACTGTCTTCGGAACCTTTGTCTTCAAGCCAGGTCCGGTTGAAGCCCATGAAGTTGCGAAATCGTCCGGTGTCGGGGTTCCAAGCATGCTGCACAAAAGCGGCAAATCGCGCCGTCAACACATCCGCAAGGGGCTGCTCGCCCGGTTCATTAAGGGCACAGGCCAATAACAGCGCGCGGGCGTTGTCATCCACGCAATAGCCGTGCGAGCGATCCGGTACCGAATGCACGGCGTGCTGGAACAAGCCGGTATCATCGCACATCGACAGAAGATGGCCCGTTTGCATAGCCGGCGCCGCGGGGCCGGGCGGCGCGATCGCGTCCGGTTCGGTGCGCGCGATCAGCTTCAGCCAGTGGCCCTGCCGTGCATTCTCGAACGCGGTCATGTAACGCTCGGCGGTGCGCTCCCATGTCATCGATCGGCTGGCCGCGTAGGCCCGCTCGCGCATCGCCTGCCGGCGAGGGTCGTCGGTAAGCAACTGCGCAATTGCGTTGCCGATCCCGGCCGCGTCGCCAAAGGGAACCAGAACGCCACGCCCGTCGGCCAGCAATTCGCGCGCATGCCAATACGGCGTGGAGACGACCGGTTTTCCGAGTCCGAAGCTGTAGGCCAGCGTGCCTGACGTCATCTGTGCTTCGTTGAGATAGGGCGTGACGTAAACGTCGCACATCGAAATGAATCCGAGCAGCGTGGCCTGATCAACGAACCGGTCGAGAAATACGACGTTGTTCTCGATGCCGAGTTCGCGCACACGCGTCATCAGGCTCTCGCGATAGGCTTCCCCCTGGTCTCGGACCAGATTGGGGTGGGTCGCACCGAGCACGACGTAGACCGCGTCCGGGCGTTGTTTCAGGATCGAGGGCGTGGCGTCGATCATGACCTCGATGCCCTTGCTGGGGGACAGCAGGCCGAATGTCAGAATGACAGCACGGTTGCTGAATCCGAGCTTGGCCTTTGCCGCATCCGGCTCAACCAATGGAAAGTCGGGAATGCCATGGGCGATGATTTCGATTTTTTCGTCCGGCACACGATAGACGCTGTGCAGCAGCTCGCGTCCCTTATTGGCCATCACGATCATCTTTGAGGACGCCTCGACGATGCGTTCCATCACCGCGCGTTGAGCCGTCGTCGGCTTGGCCAGCACCGTGTGCAGCGTTGTCACGACCGGTATGGTGAGGCGCGACAGCAGCTCGAGGATATGGGCGCCGGCTTCGCCTCCGAAAATTCCGAATTCGTGCTGCAGGCAAGCGATGTCGAAGCGGCCGGCGTTCAGAAATGCTGCGGCGCGCACATACTCTTCGATGCTGTCATCCTTGATCTGCAGCGTGACTGAAGCAGGATAGTCATAGGTCTGATCGTGGTCGGTCATCGCCACGATGCAGGCCTGCAGGTTTGGCCGCGAATTTGCAATGGCGCGTTGCAGGTCGGTCGTGAATGTTGCGATTCCGCAGCGGCGCGGCAACGAATTGCCGATCACCGCGATCCTGCGGAGCGGCGTCACGTCCGCGCCTCGGCGAGGCCTGTGAATGGCGGAACAGCAGTGGCGGCTGGTGGAAGAGGATTGATCGATGGCTCGCCGAGCCGCTGCAACAGGGAACTGGTTGGAGCAGTTGCCGGATAGGCGACCAGGGCCGTCAACCCGTTGACGCCGACTTCGATGCTGGTACGGCCGCCGCCAACGAAGATCGCCTGTCCCATGGATGCCGCGGCCAATCCGATCGCCGCATGGCCGTCGAGAATAAGAATCCAGGTCTCCGGGTCAGCGAGAAGCGCCCAGCTTGAACTCTCGGGCAGCTCAAGTCGCTCGAGAACGAAATATCGGCTTGCGACGAGAAGAGTCCGTTCACCCGTAAGGCAAATCGGATTGCTTGGAGATCGAAGCGGCCAGGCGTTGGCCACCGCCACGCCATCGTCTTCGTGCAGTTCGCGCTGTCTGCCATAGTCGAACAGGCGGAAGGTCGTGTCGCTACGCTGCTGAATTTCGGCGAGCACGATGCCGGCGCCTATGGCGTGGATCGTGCCAGCCGGGATGAAGATGACATCGCCTTTCTCAACTGGACGCCAATGAACCAGGTCGACGATCGAGCCGTCCCTGATCGAGGCCCGTAATTGTTGTGGCGTTACCCGGCGTTCCAGGCCAACGCCGACCCGCGCGCCTGGTTCTGCCGAGATGATGTACCAAGCCTCGCTCTTGCCGTTCGGCATCCCCATCGCGCGCGCGAATGTATCGTCCGGATGGACCTGGATGGACAACGGCTCGCTTGTGAACAACAGCTTGAGCAGCAGGGCAGGGCTCGGAGCGTTTTTGTCGACCCGGTCGAACCAGAGCTCGCCGACCGCGTCATCCGTACCGTCGATGCTGCTCCAGGGCTGGAGATCGCTGACCCCCCAGGGCTTGTGCACGACCCGCACGGAGGCATGTTCGGTGGGCATAGATTGTCCTGACCCGTGACGTACGTCGGAGCGACATGCCGTTTTGGTCGATATTATGCATAGGATTTGCGTAGCTAAGGCGTCGCGTTCCGGGACACGCCTATTGCAGAGACTGCTTGCGCTACCCCATTAGATGGATACTCCAGCACCCGATATCAACCTACGCGCGATGCGCACTGTCGATATAATGGAATACGTCGTCTTGGCCTGTTTGACCGACGGGCCCCTCTGTGCCTCTCCAAACGAAATAAGTCGCCGCCCCTTTTCATCCCACAGGGCCAGCCGGACGCACCGCAAGCTTTGGAGCAGGGTGATTCGTCCGACGGCAGCGAGCTGCGGATGATCGCGCAACACGTCCGGCAAGCGATAGCAAGGAATTCGACTGCACAGGTGATGGATGTGGTGGACGCCGATATTCGCCGTGAACCAGCGCAAAACACCCGGCAAGTGATAGTGGGAACTGCCATGCACCGCAGCTTCGTGAAAACTCCAGGCTTCATCGTGGGACCAGGAAGTGTCCTCGAACTGGTGTTGGACATAGAACAGCCAGACACCGATCG
Organism: Bradyrhizobium sp.; assembly: GCA_049674245.1. GTDB lineage: Bacteria > Pseudomonadota > Alphaproteobacteria > Rhizobiales > Xanthobacteraceae > Bradyrhizobium. Next base: position 5,488 of record JBATYU010000298.1, read on the forward strand.
ACGCCGCCAGAACCATGATCGGCAGGTGCACAAGCAGGAACGGCCCAAAGCCGACCAGCCAGCTCATTGTTCCGACCAGGAGAGCGATGCCGGCGTTCGTGCCCATGGTGCTTAGCCATGGCTCCCGGCCGCCGCGCATCAGCCCGATCGGCAACCGGTGCCGCAGGATGAACAAATAGGTGGGACCGATGCCGAACATCACGATCGGATGTCGGTACAGACGATAAAGCAGCTGACGCCATCGAGACCGCGCCTGAAACTCCCGCACGGTCAACGTGTCGATGTCGCCAAAACCCCGGTGATCGAGATTTCCTGAACTTGCGTGATGGAGCGCGTGGGTTCGTCGCCAGTAGTCGTACGGCGTAAGCGTCAGGATACCAATGGCGCGGCCGCCCCAATCGTTCGCAAGACGGTCGTGAAAGAATGACCCGTGGCCGCAGTCATGCTGGATCATGAAGAGACGGACGAGCAAGCCCGCCGCCGGCACCGCCAGCACGAGGCCAATCCAGTAGCCGTGGGCAACGGCCACCC